>JAJRPL010000113.1 GCA_024280815.1 Bacteroidota bacterium | reverse complement strand
AGAAGCAGAAGGTGTAAAAACACCTTGGCATAGAACTACTTTATTGGTATTGGCAATTACATTACATAATATTCCAGAAGGTTTAGCTGTAGGTGTACTCTTTGGTGGTGTTGCTGCTGGATTTGACGGAGCTACTATTGGAGGTGCAGTTGCCTTGGCAATAGGTATCGGACTCCAAAATTTTCCTGAAGGTTTTGCGGTAGCAATGCCCTTAAGAAGACAAGGAGTTAGTAGATTTAAAAGCTTTTGGTACGGACAACTTTCTGCTGTAGTAGAACCCATTGCTGCCGTATTAGGTGCTTGGGCAGTACTTTCATTTCAACCTATTTTACCTTATGCTTTAGCTTTTGCTGCAGGTGCTATGATCTTTGTTGTTGTTGAAGAAGTAATACCAGAAACCCAACAAGATAAGTATACAGATATTGCCACTATGGGCTTTATCATTGGTTTTATTATTATGATGAGTATGGATGTGGGATTAGGGTAAGCAAGCTAGAGAGTAAATAAGTCTTAAAGGAAAAATTTATATCAATTTTATCATTTTTCCCTTAAGACTAAAAATGTAACCAAAAGGTCTTTTTTCCTCAATTGCAATGCGGCAGATTTCAGTCCAATTTTTTGATAGAGCTTGATTCATTTGCCAAATACTCAATCCCTTTTTTTTACTTGGTCCTTTTAGGAAAAACATCCCTACATTATTTTTTCGATAAAGTTCTAACTCATCTTTTCTTCTAGAGATTTTAATATCTTGAGTTATTACACAACTACCTTCTTTCCCAACAAGAGGAATCCAATCAATATCTTTACTTCCATACTTAAATTTTTCAGGTAAAAACTGAACATTTATATTTTGACCAGTTTTATTCCCTCAGGAAATTGAATGGTATGAAAGCCATAGGCTAAATGTTTGGGCATAGTTTCATCAAAGTAAATAATCATGCCGCATCACAATATTCTAAGGCATGATTTACTTCATCCTCTGATAATTCATAAATATGAGCAATGTACTTAATCGGGTCACCAGCATTATGATGATTATAAATTACTTCTGGAAAGATATTTTTACCGTCAATAACAGGATGGCCAAACCTGCGTTCGGGATCTACAAGAATTGATTTTTTCTTACCCATTGGCCAAAAGCGAGAGGCTAAATTATCATTATCAAAGTCAAGGTTTACAAAAAACATTTGAATAATTGTAAGATTGAATTGTTTGGTCCCATTCAATTCAATAATCCCTTTTTTTGTTTTTAGAAAAACATGTTTTCCATCACATTTAATACCTTCTAAAACTTCTTTAAGTGCAAAAGGGAAAGCCGTATTATACATTTTAACTAGCTCTGAATGAGCTTGAAGAACTTGTTTAGGTTTAACTCCAGCTTCAGAAAAACGCATCATTATATAAAACTCAATAAATGTATGAAAACTTACTGCACGAGTTCCATCGATTTGCCAAGAATATTTTGAACCATATTCTTTTCCAAGTTTTCCATCCCAATATTTATTCATCCATGTATAAACTTTTCTGTAAGGCACACGAAGAATTTGTGCTATTTCACTAGCAGTATAAATCCCCAATCCTAATTTTGGTTTATTTTCAAAATTCATAGTTGAATATTATTTACCAAAAGTACAAAATAGTATTTATAATATTGAATCTAATTTTTTTATTACATTTATACAAAATAATTCCATGCAAAATCCATCCACATTTCAAGTCTATAATGCCTCTGCAGGAAGTGGTAAAACGTTTACTTTAGTAAAAGAATATCTCAAAATTTTATTACAGACTTCTAATCACAATCACTTTCGGCATATTCTGGCAGTAACTTTCACTAATAAGGCGGCAGCTGAAATGAAGGAACGGGTGATTAATAACCTTCGTGAGTTTGCAAAATCAGAGATATTAAATCATAAAACAGATCTTTTTAAAGTTATTGAAGATGATTTTAAAGAAAAAAACATTTCTGTAAATGATACTGAAATACATCGTAGATCTAAAAGAATAGTAAATGCTATTTTGCAGAATTATTCTGCATTTAACATTACTACTATAGACAGTTTCACCTATAGATTGATACGTAGTTTTGCTTTTGATTTAGGCTTGTCGCTCAATTTTGATGTAGAGATGGATGCCAAATCTGTATTAAATGAAGCAGTAGATCAGCTTATTTCAAAAATTGGAGAAGACAAAGCTCTAACGAAGTTATTAATAGATTTTTCATTACAAAAAACAGACGATGATAAATCTTGGGACATTACCAGAGAACTGAAAGATATTGCTCAGTTATTACTCAATGAAAATGATACTATTCAGCTACAAGGTCTACAAGAGAAGCAGATTGAAGATTTTATTGAGTTAAAAAACAAGCTCTTTAAAAAACAGAGAGTTATTGAAAATAAGTTCGCTGAAATAGGTGAAGAAGGATTAAGTCTAATAGATAATTTAAACATCGAATATAAAGATTTTTATTACTCTCAATTTCCAAAGCATTTCCAAAACTTAATACAAAATCTAAGTAAGTTAAATTTTGATTCTAATAAAGGCTTGGCGAAAAGTATAGAGAAGAACCTCTATTATACAAAAGGAAAATCAGAAACAATTAAATCTGCAATTGATAATGTTATTAGTCAATTATTAGCACTTTATAAAACTTCAGAAAAACAATATCAAGAATATTCATTAAATAAATTATTTCTATCAAACTTGATTCCTTTAGCTGTGTTAAGTCGTATCAATAAGGAGTTAGACGAACTTAAAGAAGATAAAAATATTCGATTAAATGCTGAGTTCAATCAGATGATAAGTAAGAATTTACAAGAACAACCTGCTCCGTATATTTACGAACGTATTGGCGAAAAATTTAAGCATTATTTTATTGATGAAATGCAAGACACATCCGTTTTGCAATGGCAAAATATGATTCCGTTAATTCACAATGCTTTGTCGCAAGAAAATTCTGATTTATTATTGGTAGGCGACACAAAACAAGCTATTTACCGTTGGAGAGGGAGTGAGCCAGAGCAATTTTTAACCCTAGCTCAACACGGAAATACAAAAGCTCATAATCCGTTTTTTGTAGAGAAACAATTAAAATCATTAGACACTAATTATAGAAGTTTTACTGAGGTAATCGACTTTAATAATGGTTTTTTTCAGCATATTTCTCAGTTTTTTAGTCAGCCAGAATACACTACTATTTATAATCAAGAAAACCGACAAAAGCATACTGATAAAAAAGGAGGATATGTAGAATTATCCTTTATGGAAAAAGGCTTGTCTGGTGATGAAAAAGAATTATCTTATGCAAATAAAATACTAGAGATTATCCAAAATTCATCAAAAAATGATTTCCATTTAAATGAAATTTGTGTGTTGACCAGAACAAAAAAACAAGGCATAGCTATTGCTAATTTTTTAACTGAAAACAGTATTGATATCATCAGTTCAGAAACTTTATTGCTACAGAATTCTGAGAAAGTGAAATTTGTGATTGCTGTGTTGAAGTATCTCCAAAACAATAAAAACAAAGAGGCTAAATTAAATATACTCTATTTTTTATACGATTATTTAAAGCTAACAATTGATAAACACACGTTTTTTAAAGAATTAATCAATGAACCTATAGATGTGTTTTTTAATGAATTTAAGGCGTATTCTATTGAGTTTGATTATAAAAAGGTAATAAAATTACCATTGTACGAAGCTATTGAATATGTGTTACGAAGTTTTAATTTTACCGAAATTTCTGATGCGTATCTACAATTTTTCTTAAATGAAGTATTGCAATTTTCTCAAAAAAAATCGACTGATATCAATGCATT
>JAJRPL010000112.1 GCA_024280815.1 Bacteroidota bacterium | reverse complement strand
GAGGTACGGGAGAAGAATCTGAAATCATAAATTATACGTGTATTATACAGGGTTTACTCCTAAAACACCCAATCGCTTCATAAAAATCATCTTCATCAAGACCCATATGTTGGTAAATTCACTTTGTTTTAAGGTGCTAAATCATTCATTTACAGATTTATAAAAAATAGTTGGCTTAAAGATACACACTGCATGATTTGGTAAGAGTACTTCATTTATTTTTGTATAGAATAATTAAGTTTAAAATTAAATAATTATGAATTTTTCAGATTGGATAACAATAGTCTCTATTTTAATAGCCGTTTTATTAGTAATTATCAAACATGATGAGTACGAAATAATTAAATTAAAAATAAAGGCTAGTAAATGGTTGCTTTTAATTTTAATTTTTTCTTTCATTATTTTGATTTTTAGCGGATTAGTATCATATTTCAATTCAAACCCTCACCCACAATGGTTAGACTGTTTTTGGACTAATAACGGATTGCCTTCTGGGGTTTGGCCAATAATATTATTAACATTATCAATAATTATTTTTATCTTTTTTTGGAAAAAACTAACACATTTAAAACCTAATGAAGAATTAACTAAAAAGTATAAAGATTATTTGTTGATTTATGAACCTTCTAAATTCTCTTCGTTATTTAGAAAATATGAGAAATATATATTAAATACAGATGATAAATATGCTTTTAGTTTATATGAAATACTATTTACAGATGAAAAATTTTGGTTTCTAGCTTCAACGCACTTAAAGGAAATAATAGCTAAAGAACCTGAAAAATTTCATGAAGTTAATGAAGATATCTTAAAAACATTATTATCATCACAACTATCAAGCATTCCAAATTCTTTAATTACAGTAGAACTTAATACAGTATCTCTATCTGACAATACACCTATTTTAGACATTTTTTTTTCTACTTCTTATTTTATTGAACAGGTTGATGATAAAAACATCTTACAACCTACAATAAAGTATGAATCTAATGAATATTTTTCATCATTAAAATTCTTAGAAGAAGAAAAGAAACACTATGAATTAAAACCCTCAGATAATGTATGGGAGCAAATTGCACCAAAACGCATAATTATATTTTACTATATTAAATTAATGGATTATTATTGGAATCAAGTTGTTAAAACAGGGGCTAAAGGTTTCCCATGGCCAGCTTATGAACATTGGACGAAGAGTCTTTTAACACAAGCACCTATAGTTGAAAATGATTTTGACTCTGATAATATACCCAACCATTACATACTCGCAGTAGATAAAATGTTTTCTAATATTTCTGATTGGGTTGGAAAAATAGAAAAAATGTCAAAGGAAGAAAGCAAACAAGATGTTAAAAACAAAAAGGTGCTAAATATAGAGCGTATACAAGACTTTAATGATTTAAAAATTGCTATGCTTCTTGAGATTCAAAATAATCATTTGAGCAAAGTCTCTGAAACATGGCTTAAAAATAAGAAGGAGTATTTATTAAAAGAAATTATCATTGGAAAGGAATTACTTAAAGACAATTATTATAATGAGGAAAAAATAAAAAACAAATTATTACAACTTAAAATTCGTAAATCTACATTTTATAGTTGTACCAATAAGCATTATTTTGGTTATGAAAGAAAGGAAGAATCGGAAACAGATGAAAATTATAAAGCTTGGAAATGGCTACAGAAATTTAAACTGTAACACAAGTCCCTTCAAGGGGGTAATACTAAAAAGTTACTTAGAAGGATTGTCCCCTTGAGGGGACTTTAGGGGTGTTCAATATCTTATTTTACGTATTCTAATTAACCTTTATAACTCCCAACCGCCTCATAAAAATCATCTTCATCAATAGCCATGTGTTGGCAAATCCATTTTACACCTAATACGTGTTGTAAGTTCTTTTCACTCATTTCTAAAGGTAATTTCCCTTCATTGGTATCTAAATAGATGCTATCATTTTCAATAGTATGCGTCGGAGTTTGGTACGGATATTTTTGAACAGTATGTGTTGATGACAATATTAAAAACTTCAATAAAACATCAGTTTCATTATAGACTAAAATTCCACCATTAGTTATAGAATTAATAATAGCTGTTAATTGGGTTTTGTCAAGGTTAGAACTAGAATTAATTAAGACAATATTGGCTTTTAATTCATGAGCGTTTTCACCAGCCTCAATAACAACAAAATCATTATCATCATTTAATAACACTTTTTGAGTGCTTTCTAAAATAATATCAACTTTCCGCTCATGATAGGTCAATACATGTAAAATCATAGCGACAATTGTTTTGCGTTCAGAGCCTAAAATAACAACACGTGTTTTGTTTTTGGTTAGTTGGTATATTTGTTGTGAGGTTTTCATTTGAAATAATTCAGAATGCAAAAGTAACTAATTTGAAATTATAAAATGAAGGGGCGGAAGAGGATATACTCATCCAAAAAGTAGTTTTACAGTAAAAAATGGAGCGTTTACTCATTTTAAATTGTAATTTTAAACCTTTATACCGTATTTTGATATTCTAAAAGAAAAATAGTATGCAAAAATCAATAGTTATTCTTAGTTTACTACTTTTATTTTCAATAAAAATAAAGGCACAATCGTATGATGATTGTGAAAAAGAGTGGAAAAAAGTTGAAATTTTTGAATTAAAAGGACTGCCAAAATCAGCATTGGTTGAGGTTGAAAAAATTTACAAGAAAGCAAAAAAGAATGGCAACCATCCTCAGTTGATAAAAACATTGTTATACAAATCAAAGTTTGCATTGACTTTAGAGGAAGATGCACAATTAAATATTATAAATATACTTAAAAAAGAAGCTACAGAACAAAAATTTCCTACCAAGAACATATTAGAAAGTATTATTGCTGATATTTATTGGCAATATTTTCAGCAAAACAGATGGAAATTCTACAATCGTACGAATACTACTAAAAAAGTTGATTCAACCGATTTTAGAACCTGGGATTTGCAAACTATTTTTGAAGAAACACACCACCATTATCAGCAATCTTTAGTCAATAGCTTACAATTGCAACAAACCAATTTAAAGCAATTTGATAATATTTTACATGTTCAAAGTGATTCAAAAAAGTATAGACCTACACTTTATGATTTTTTAGCTCATAGAGCCATTGATTTTTATAAAACTGATGAAAATAATTTAAAACGTCCGTCTTATAAATTTGAAATAGATAATCTAGAATTGTTATCTGCTAACGCTAGTTTTCTAAAAAATCAAATGTATGCAAAAGATAGCCTTTCTCAGCAATTGCATGCTTTGCGGTTGTATAAAAACTTGACTTTATCTCATAGTAATGATAAAGATCCTACAGCGTTGGTAATGGTAACTTTAGATCGACTAGATTTTGTTAGGTCTAATGCCGTTTTTCAAGATAAAAATACGGTTTATTTAAGTGCCTTACAGTCACTAAAAGAACAATTTGTAACACATAAAATTTCAACAGAAATAGACTATAAAATTGCAAGTCTATATGTTGAGCAGGCCAATAGTTATCAACCAAAAGAAAATGAAGAATACAGATGGAAACGTAAAGAGGCTTTAGAAGTATGTAAAACAGCTATTGCTAAATTTCCAACGACTAAAGGAACAGAAAAACTAAAAGGCTTACAAAGTCAAATCTTAGCCCAGCAACTAAATATTGCTGTTGAGAAGATGTTACCAATAAATTTACCATCACGTGTTTTGGTGACTTATAAAAACACAGACCAATTGTTTTTTAAAGCTTTAAAGATTACCAAAAGGCAAAGAAAAAAGTTTGAAAAAATTTATAATGATTCTGTCAAAGTTGCTTTTATCCATAAGTTAGAAGTAGTAAAAACTTGGAATGCCAATTTACCTAATAAAGGCGATTTTCAAGAACATAAAACAGAAGTACTATTACCTAGTTTATCTCAAGGGTCTTACTTGATTTTTTCATCAACCACTAAAGAAGCCTCTTCTGATAAAACTTTCGGATATGGTTTTGTACAAGTGACAAATTTGTCATTGATAGAAAGTGAAACTTCAAATAGAAAGATATATCAAGTTGTAAACAGAAATTCAGGAAAACCTATCGTTGATGCAACAGTTCATATTAAAAATTACAAGACAGGTAGGTATAATAAACGAATAGATAAAACTTTGACTACTGATGCTAAAGGGAAAGTTTTTTTTACTATAAATCAAAGACATTCTAACGTTGTTGTAACCGTTAGTCATAAAAAAGATAAGGCTATTTTTGGCGATTTTTATTTGTATGAAAACAGCAGAAATTATAATCAGGTTGATAATAATGTATATGCCAATGCTTTTTTGTTTACCGACAGAAGTATTTACCGGCCCGGACAAATTGTATATTTTAAAGGTATAGCCATTGAGACTTATCAAAAGAAATCAAAAGTTATTGCCAATGAAGAGGTAACGGTTACGTTGTACGATGTAAATCGGCAAGAAGTAAAAGAATTAGAATTAAAAACCAACGAATTTGGCTCTTTTAGTGGTGAGTTTATCTTGCCTTTATCTGGCTTGACAGGACAATATTCTATTGAAGTAGACGGTAATGTAAGTACTCTTCATACAAATCATTATTTTTCTGTTGAAGAGTATAAGCGTCCGAAGTTTGAGGCTGAATTTAAACCCGTAACGGAAACCTATAAAGTAAACGATAGTATTACAGTGCATGGTTCTGCTACTGCTTTTGCAGGAAGTAATATAACCAATGCTAAAGTAAGCTATCGTGTGGTGCGAACAGCTCAATATCCCAATTGGTATTGGCGTTATAGATCTTCGTTTTCATCAGATGAATTAGAAATAACTCATGGCGAAAGCACTACAGATGACTCTGGAAATTTTGAAATCACCTTTAAAGCCATTCCCGATTTAAAAGTGAGTAAAGATTCGCAGCCAACGTTTAATTATCAATTATTTGTTGATGTTACTGATGTAAATGGAGAAACTAGAAGTACTGAAACAACCGTTCATGTAGGTTATCATGCATTGACTATTGAGGCTTCCTTGTCGGATAATTTGGATAAAACCAAAAAAGATCATAAAATTACTTTGACTACAAATAATCTGAATGGAGAATTTGTAGCTACAAAAGGAAAACTAAAAATATACAAACTGATTGCTCCAAAATATCCTTTGAGACAACGTCCTTGGGAAGCTCCAGATTATCAGCAATTTTCAAAAGAAGAATTTCATAAATTATTTCCACATGATGCCTATCAAGCAGAGAGCAATGTTGATAAATGGGAAAAAGGAGCACTGGTTTTTGAATCGGATTTCAATACCGATAAGTCTAAAGAAATTGCCTTAAAAAAAATCAGTAAATGGATTTCTGGCAATTATATCTTGGTAGCTGATTGTAAAGATAAATTCAATCAAAATGTAAAAACTGAGCAACGTTTTAGCGTGTTTAGTACTGTCGATAAACAAGTTGCTGACCAGCAATTATTTATGGTGAAAACCGATAAAGATGAATATCAACCCAATCAAAAGGTGAAATTAAGTATAGGTTCTGCATCAGAGGATATTTCAGTAACCATCATCGTTGAAAAGAAGCATAGAATTGTTGATACCCAAATTGTGCACCTTTCAAATGAAATTAAAACTATTGAAATTCCTGTGACAACAGATGATGTTGGTGGGTTTTCCATCCATTACCAATGGGTGAATTATAACTCTTTTGGTGTGGGCACACAACAGATAAATATACCTTATCCTAAACATGAATTGACTATTGAAACCACAACGTTTAGAGATAAATTACAACCTGGGCAAGATGAAACTTGGAGTTTTAAAATAAAAGGTACACAAAAAGACAAAGTAGCCGCAGAAGTATTAGCGTCTATGTATGATGCTTCATTAGATCAGTTTAGACCGCATAATTGGAGTTTTAATCCTATATCAAATCCTTATTACTATTCGTATAATAGTAGCAATGCCAATCACAGTTTTGGTACTGAAAATTTTAATGTGCAACAAAAAAATCATTCGTATCATGGTTATTCATTTCAAGCTTTTGATCAATTAAATTGGTTTGGCTTTAGTTTGACCAATAGTTGGTTTAACAATAGTTATTTAAGTGAAATTAGAAGAAAACATAAGGCGAATGTGGCTAAATCTTTTTATGATGGTACTAAAAAGAAAGGGTTTATTTATGGGAAAATATCAGATGAGTCAGGGCCATTACCAGGAGCTTCGGTTATTGTAAAAGGAACTTCTAGAGGCACACAAACCGATTTTGATGGTAATTTTGTTATTGAAGCATCAAAAGGAGAGAAGTTAGTTTTTTCTTTTGTTGGTTGTGATACCCAAGAAATAAAACTAAAAAAAGACAATACCTACGTTATTGTACTGTCAAGTGATGGAG
>JAJRPL010000111.1 GCA_024280815.1 Bacteroidota bacterium | reverse complement strand
GAGTCCTCTAACTTTACCTATAATAAGGGGTTAGCTCGTTTCGGTTTCTATACAAAGCCTATCATCTCAATAATAGTTATGTTTCCATTTCAAAGAACTTATCGTATCTTTCTACCCTGTGGAAACGCAGGACACACAACTAAGCACAACAACGTGTATAATTAATTGCTAGTTCAAGCCAACTTACGAAAATCCTAGCGGATTTTCTATTCAGTTTATATTTGCTAACTTAGTCGTTTAAACACGCAACTAACCATACACAAGACCGTTGTAGCACATTAAAAAACATCATATGAGAATTCAACAAATAGTATTTTTTCTGTCAATATGTTTTTTATTTTCATTTAATGTAATTGACCAAAAAACAGAAATAGCAGAATCAATTATTGAAGTTTTTAAAAATGATAAAGTTGAAAACTTAATTGATTTCTATCCGAAAACTTCAGACTTTGAATCAATATCAAAAGACATAACGGATGAAAAAATTAAGAAAGAATTCTTAGAACATTACATTGAAAGGTTTAAGAATAAGACTAATGGAATTAAAACGAACTATTCTTTGATAAGAAACAAGGGAAATTATCTCGGAATAAATTGGATTGAGACTGAATTAATCAATGTTGAATTAGATAAACAATTTGAAAAAAATAATGTTACGTATTCAGACATTCTCATTAAACTAAAATCGAATGAAAAAGAATTTACCATCAAATTAGACGATTGTATATTATCTAAAGAAAAAGGATGGTTAATACTTGATGAAATAAAACTAAAAGAATAAAAACGTGCTACAACAACGTATAACGTTCATAACGGCTGAAATTCCTATCGGAATTTCACGCATATTTGTTATCTTTGGTTTTAATCGGAAAAGCACTACGTGTTTTCCCGTTACGAAACGTTATACAACCCGTTAGCAACAAGCACAGAACGAAAAAAAATCGTGCAAAAAAGGAACAGCCAACCGCACAAATTGCACATTTGGTTTTTGCCAACGCTCAAAGCCAAAACGCAACAAATCAAAAGAGCAATTTCTTGCCAACGCTTGAAAGAAATCGTGATAAAAAATGTAAATTTGACACTCAAAAAAAATAAAAATAAATGTTTGAACAAAATTTTAAAAATATAGATGATATACTACGAAAAGCAGGTGGTTCACAAACTGAATTAGATTATGTAGAACAAACCTCTTGGGTACTGTTTTTAAAATACTTAGACGATTTAGAAAAAGATAAAGAAACTGCGGCACTTTTATCAGGAAAACCTATTCCAAAATAATTGAAACAAAATTTCAATGGACAAAATGGGCTGCGCCAAAATTGGAAAATGGAAAAATTGACTATAACGCACTTACAGGAGATGATTTATTAGACTTTGTAAATAATGAACTGTTCCCATATCTTAAAAAATTTAAACAAGACATAAGTTCAAATACAATAGAATATCAAATTGGAGAAATATTTAGTGAACTAAAAAACAAAGTAGCAAGTGGTTATTCTCTTAGAGAAATAATTGAAATAATTGATGGAATGCGTTTTAGAACACACGCAGAACAACTCGAAATGAGCCATTTGTATGAAGGGAAAATTAAAAATATGGGGAATGCTGGACGTAATGGCGGTGAATATTACACACCAAGACCACTTATTAAAACCATAGTAAAAGTAGTTGCACCTAAAATTGGAGAAACCGTTTATGATGGTGCAGTTGGTAGTGCAGGTTTCTTGGTAGAAGCCTTTGATTATTTAAAAAATAGCAAACAACTTTCTACTAAAGACGTAGAAATATTACAAAAAAAGACTTTTTACGGAAAAGAAAAAGCATCTCTTGCCTACATTATTGGTATTATGAATATGATATTACACGGAGTGGAAGCACCTAATATTATACATACTAATACACTTGCAGAAAACCTAAGCGACATACAAGAAAAAGACCGCCATAATGTAGTATTGGCAAACCCACCATTTGGTGGCAAAGAACGTGCAGAAGTTCAACAAAATTTTTCTATTAAAACAGGCGAAACAGCATCACTATTTTTACAACATTTTATAAAAATATTAAAAGCAGGTGGAAAAGCAGGTATCGTTATTAAAAACACTTTTTTAAGTAATGCCGATAATGCAACTATTGCTATTAGACGTTTGCTTCTTTAAAATTGTAATTTACATACAATCTTAGATTTGCCTGTTGGTACATTTACAGGCGTTGGACAAAAAACTGTAGTTTTATTTTTTACAAAAGGAAAACCAACAACTAAAATTTGGCATTATGAACTAAAAATTGAAAGAAGTTTAGGTAAAAGAACACCTATAAATGAGAAAGATTTTATTGAATTCTTAAACTTTCAAAAAGATTTTAAAGTTAGTAAAAACTCTTGGTTTTCGGATATTTCAGAGATAAACAAAAACAACTATGATTTAACATTAAAAAACCCAAACAAAAAAGTTGAAGTTAATATTCGACATTCTGACGAAATATTATCAGAATATAAAATTGTTAATTCAGAAAATTTAGACATTTTAAATAAAGATAATTTTGCAAAACAAATTGATGAATTAAAATTAATGAATTCTGAAACTTGGAAAAGAAGTACAATTGGGAAATCTTGTGAATTTTTTAATGGTAAAGCCCACGAAAAAGCAATAGATGAAAATGGAGATTTTATTGTTGTCAACTCAAAATTTGTATCAACAAATGGTAGAGTTAAAAAATATACTGTTAATCAAATATTTCCATTATTTGAAAATGATATTGTCTTGGTAATGAGTGACGTTCCAAATGGAAAAGCATTAGGGAAATGTTTTTTAATAGATGAAGATGATAAATATTCATTAAATCAGCGAATTTGTGCTATAAGGTCTGAGAAATTTAACGCAAAATATCTTTATTATCAATTAAATAGAAATTCGCACTTTTTAAAGTTTAACAATGGTGAAAATCAGACGAATTTACGAAAAGGAGATATATTAGATTGTCCCGTTTTAATTCCGCCAATTGAAATTCAAAATAGAATAGTTGAAATTTTAGACAATTTAAAAGAAGATACAGATATAATAAATGAGAATATTCAAAAGCAAAAAATATTAGCAAATGAATTGCAATTTTCAGTATTGGAACTGCCATTTAAAAACAATTCTAATTTATAAGTATGAATGAAGCAGAAACAAGAGCAGAACTAATAGATCCGCAACTAACCCAAGCAGGTTGGGGAATTGTTGATGGTTCTAAAATATTGAGAGAACGTAACGTTTGTAAAATAACAGATGGTCGCATACAAGTTGGTGGTAAAAGAGCCAAACCATTAATTGCAGATTATATATTAGTTTACAAAGGCATTAAGTTGGCTATTGTTGAAGCAAAAAGTAATGAATTAGCAGTTGGTGAAGGTGTAGCACAAGCCAAACTCTATGCTCAAAAATTAAATTTAGAAACGACTTATTCGGCAAACGGAAAAGAAATTTACCAAATCTGTATGAAAACAGGTGCAGAAAGTTTGGTAAACAACTTTCTATCACCACAAGAATTATGGGATAGAACCTATCCGCAAGGAACAGTTACCGAACAAGCAGAACAATGGCGAGATAAATTTTCGAGTATTCCGTTTGAAGACAAATCAGGAACTTGGCAACCAAGATATTATCAAGAAATTGCAGTACGCAACACACTTGAAGCAGTTGCACAAGGCAAAGATAGAATTTTACTAACCTTAGCCACAGGAACAGGAAAAACGGCTATTGCTTTTCAAATTGCTTGGAAATTGTTTTACACAAGATGGAATTTAAATCGTGATGGCAGTCGCAGACCAAGAATATTATTTTTGGCAGATAGAAATATATTAGCCAATCAAGCATTTAATTCGTTTTCAGCATTTCCAGAAGATGCTTTGATTAGAATTTCACCAAAAGAAATACGTAAAACAGGAAAAGTACCAACCAACGGAAGTATCTTTTTTACTATTTTTCAATCTTTGATGACCAAAGAACAATCAGAAGAAGAGGAAGAAAAAAACATTGATTTTCAAATTGCAGCCGAACCACAAGAACAATTATATCGTTTTGGAGAATATCCTGAAGATCTTTTTGATTTTATCATTATTGACGAATGTCACAGAGGAGGAGCAAATGATGAGGGTAATTGGAGAGGTATTTTAGACTATTTCTCGCCTGCTGTTCAGTTAGGATTAACAGCAACACCAAAACGAAAAGACAATGTTGATACCTACGCATATTTTGGAGACCCTGTTTATATCTATTCCTTAAAAGAAGGCATTAATGATGGTTTTTTAACGCCTTTTAAAGTCAAAAGAATTAAAACAACCTTAGACGATTACATTTATACCAATGATGATACGGTTACAGAAGGAATTATTGAAGAAGGAAAATTATATACCGAAAGTGATTTTAATAGAAAAATTGTAATAAAAGCAAGAGAACGTTATCGTGTGCAAACTTTTATGAATGATGCTAATATTGATGATAAAACCATTATATTTTGTGCTACACAAGACCACGCAGCATTGGTTAGAGATTTAGTAAATCAATACAAACCAAAGGGAAAAGATATTAATTATTGTGTTCGTGTTACTGCCAATGATGGAGAAATTGGCGAACAGTTTTTACGTGAATTTCAAGACAATGAAAAACTAATACCAACCATACTTACTACGTCACAAAAATTATCAACAGGAGTAGATGCACGAAACATTAGAAATATTGTGTTGATGCGTCCTGTTAATCAGATTATAGAATTTAAACAAATTGTAGGTAGAGGGACACGTATGTTTGATGGTAAAGAATTTTTCACCATTTATGATTTTGTTGATGCTTACCAACGTTTTTCAGACCCAGAATGGGATGGTGAACCAGTTGAACCAGTAGAACCTGAAATTTGTGAGAAATGCCATCAAAGTCCTTGCATTTGCGTAAAAGAACCTAAAAAATGTAAAGATTGTGGCGAAAGTCCTTGTATTTGTGAAGTAGAACCACCAACCGAATGTGAAACTTGCGGACAATTGCCTTGTATTTGCAATAAGAAAGTAAAAATAAAATTGCGAAACGGAAAGGAATTAGAAATTCAGAAAATGATTTCAACTTCTTTTTGGAGTGCAGACGGGAAACCAATATCGGCAGAAGAATTTTTAAATAACTTGTTTGGCGAATTACCAAACTTCTTTAAAAGTGAAGCGGAATTAAGAGAATTGTGGTCTAATCCATTAACAAGAAAAACTTTACTTGAAAAATTAGAAGAAGCAGGTTTTGGTTTAGACGAACTAAACACATTAAAAAAACTAATTGATGCCGAAAAAAGTGACCTTTTTGATGTGTTGGAATATGTATTTAATAGTGATATAAAACCGATAACAAGAAAAGAACGAGTTGCAGTAGCAAAAGCCACCATTTTTGCATTACTAAACGATAGACAAAAAGAATTTATAGAATTTGTATTGAGTAAATATGTAGAAACAGGAGTTGGAGAATTAGACCAGTCGAAATTACCAATATTGCTTGCAAATAAGTTTCAATCTCAAGAAGATGGAATTGAAAAATTGGGAGGAAATGCACTTGAAATAAGAGATATGTTTATAGAATTTCAGAAATATTTATATAAAACAGCATAAAAGAATGAAAAGCCAACGCATAAGCCAAACACATTTGCAATCGCAACAGCCAACGCTCAAAAGCCAAAATTGCAAAAGAGTATGTCTTGCCAACGCTATCAGCAGAACGTGAAGAACAGCCAGTTGCTAACAAAGTATATAAATCATTGGGCAGTAAGTGATTAAGTCAAAGTTAGTGCTTGTAAATATAATTAGTAATAAACCGAAAAGAAGTGCTTTTAAACGCCCAACGCTTCATATACAGAACGTTATGTAGCATTACTCCACAGAACTGAGAACTGAATTTAATAACTGAATTATAATGAATTTAAAAAAAATATTCACAATTGATTTATTGGAATTATCAATCCGAATCTGGACTTCTTTCTTTTTGATAATTTATGGAATTGGAAAATTGAATCAATTCGAGGGAGCAAAAGAAATGAACGTCATAATTAGTGATGCAAACGGAGCTCAAATGATGTGGGCATTTTTCGGAACAACCCTAACCTACCCAATAATTATAGGCAGCTTACAAATAATTGGAGCAATTTTGCTGATTTTTAATAGAACTAAATTATTTAGTGCAGTATTGTTAACCCCTTTATTTTTAAACATTATTATACTTGATATTCTTTATGGAATTGACAGAGGAGCTTTATTGAATGCTATAATTTATCAATCTGTTTTTCTATTTATAATAATTCAACAAAGAAAAAGAATTGTTTTGATTTTTAAAACTCTGATTATAAAACAGAACGGAACTGCAACTATTGGAATAAAATTGATGAAATTTTTAATTGCTGTTTGTATAGCAGTTATATTATTTTTTGGATTTCAAAAATTATCTGGATTTATATAAACTGATTTAATAACGCTACATAACAACGTATAACGTTCATAACGGTTGAATTTCCTATCGGAAATTCACGCTTATTTGTTATCTTTGGTTTTAATCGGAAATACACTACGTGTCTTTCCGTTACGAAACGTTATACAAAACCGTTGTACTGCATTAAAACAAAACCGAAAAATATGCTCAAACTTACCGAAAAAGAAGTTTATGAAAAATTACTAGACTTTGGAATGTTTCCCGAAAAGATTACTTCAGTTTTTTCGAGTGAAAAATTTGGCATTTGGGTTCGCAAAAAAGGAATTTCTGTTCACACAAAAAAATCATTTTCAAATGTCACTTTTCATTTAACTAGGAACAATAATGCACCAAGAATATTGAATATTCCTCATCCAATTCCATATTTTTTTCTTTGCAAAGAAATTAAATCTAGTTGGACGAAAATTTCTACAAGTATTGGAGAAGTAGATGACTACACAAATCGTAGTATGATTATTCCAAAACCAAATAATTTGAGCAAAAGATTAGTTTCTATGCTTTCGTATGACAGAAATAAAGATGAAAAATTTTTAGTTTTAGAAAAGTCCTTTAAAGCCAAATATTTTGTTCACGCAGATATTGCAAACTGCTACCCAAGTATATATTCACATTCAATTCCTTGGGCACTTGTTGGAAAACAAGAAGCCAAAGATAATATGAGAGATAGAGCAAAATGGTATAATAAACTTGATGTTAAAATACGAGCAGTTCAAAGAAACGAAACAGTTGGTATTCCAATTGGACCTGACACTTCAAGTATTATATCAGAGATAATTTTATCGAAAGTTGACAAAGCCTTATTAAAATATAATTATTTTAGATTTATAGACGATTTTAAATGTTACTGTAGTTCTAAAGAAGAATCAGACAACTTTATAAAGAATTTAAGTAAAGAACTTGAAAAATATCATTTAAGGCTAAATCAGAAAAAAACGAAAATAATTGAACTTCCTAAAACAATTGAAGAAGATTGGGTGAGAGATTTAAAAGCGTTTGCAAACAAATTCTTAACAGAAGATGAATTATCAAAAAGTGATATAAATTTTATTAGCGAGTTTATAGATTTGGCGATAAAACTCACGAAAATAAATCCGAATGACTCTGCTTTAAGGTATGCTGTAAAGATAATATCGAAGAAGAAATTTGCTGATAACGACATTTACATTTTCACTCTTATGTACCTTTCAAGGATTTGCTTTATTTATCCATATTTTATTGATGTATTTTATGAGATATTAGAAAATAATCCGCCAAATAGAAAAATGCGGTCTATGTTGTCAAAAGAGATTAATTCAATATTAAAAGAACATTTAGAGTATTCTAGGTCAGATGTAGCATTATGGGGTTTGTTTTTGGCAATGAAATTTGATTTTAAAATTGAAAATTTTAAAAATTACTCGGATTATTTAATAAAAGACCGTGATTGCCTTCCTTCTCTACTTTGTTATTATTACGCAAAAAATAATGGCTTAGATACTGATAAATATTTTGATTTGATTGGTGAAATTATAACGGAAAAGCAAGAAGAAGAATGGTGGATTTATATTTATTCATTGTTTTATGACAATGGCCGAAAACACGTTTTTAGAACTATAGAATATAAAGACTTCTACACTGAATTGAAAAAAGGAAAAGTAGAATTCTATCAAGAATAACGCAGTACAACAAAGTATATAAGTCATTGGGCAATAAGTGGTTAAATAAAAGTTAGTGCTTTTAAATAAAGATAGAGATAAACCGAAAATGAAGTGCTTTTAAACGCCCAACGCCTCATATACAAATCGTTGTGGTGCATTAAAAAACTGGAACGAAAAATCATAATTCAAGAACAAAATGAACGAAAATTATCTACCTGAAAAATGGGTTAATATTGAATTTGAAGAAAATATTTCAGAAAAGGAAACTTATCAAATTTCAACCTAT
>JAJRPL010000110.1 GCA_024280815.1 Bacteroidota bacterium | reverse complement strand
TAATTCCTTAATCTAGGGAGAAAGGAGATCAATTATTAACGGTTTGTTTTTCATAGCAATTTTCCCGTTTTCGACTGAAACTTAGTTAGTAACTTAGCTTCGAATATTAAACAATTATGTTTTTAAAATTCCCCCTTTTAAAAAAAAATACTTCACAATCTATTGATTTTCAGCACAATAAAATATAATTTAAAAATGGAAACGAATGGGTTAGATTAGTCTTTCTTAATCAAAAGATAAAAATCATTTTCTAAAGGTAGGTAACCTTGGTCATACACATAATAGTATGTATTTCCTGTTTTGGTCCTATAAATTGATGTGAAAAAAGTAAAATCAAAATTATGATTTAATAATTTTACCCTTGTCACTTTTGTTTTGCCACTTTTGTTCAAGTCGCATAAAATTTTATAGTTTTTTCGAAGTCTATTATTGGTGTTTCTTATTAAATTTTTACTGTCTCTATTAATTTTATTGTTAAATGCATTTCTACAATAATCTGAGCAGAACTTTTTATCTTCTCTACCAATAATTTTTTTACCACATTCTGGACATTGTTTTTGCATACTTATTGTGCTTGAATTTTATAAGAACCATCAATAAATTTTAAGATTTGTTTTGAGTTTGTTAATGTTTCTGTCTCAATGCAATCTTTAGAGATTATTTTTTTGTGTAAAACATCAACATTAATATCAAAATAATTATTTGTTTTGTTTTTTGATATTATTAAGGTTTTATCCTCAGAATACATTTCAGCAAAACAATTCATATCTGTTTCTCCTCCATAACTATAGATTTCATAATTTTTAAGGATATTTTGTAATTTATCTCCATCTGGTATAAACAAAGAAATAAAATTAGAACTATATGGATTTGGTTGTGACATACTACGTGTATGAATAATTACACCAAATGCTCTGACATTCTCTTGAACTAAATATGGTGCTGTGTCTATTGAAATTTCATTAATATATATTGCATCAGATTTCCATCCACTTGTTTTATAACTTTCAAAATAAAGATGCTTTATTTTTTTTGTTTTATTATTTACCACCACCACATAGCTATCTAAAGTAAACATATCTTCTTCTTGTTTTCCAATTTTTGGAATTACAATTGCTGTAAGATTTTTAGCGTAGGGCAATGTTTTTTCCACAAATAAACTTTCACATTCTTCAATACTAATATTTAGCTCATCCATAACTTCAATTGCTAAATCTGATGGTTGCCCCAAAACAGTGTTGGTTAAAGTTACAACTAGGCTAACCAAAATAAATCTATATAAATTCATCTAATGACTGTTTTTAATAAACATTATATTTTTTATGCTTTTATTTCTACTTTTTAACTGTAAAAAATAAACTCCTTCATCTAATAAAGAAACATCTATTAATGGATTAACATCGACATTGGTAGAAATAATAATTTTCCCCAACGTATTGTATATAATTACTTTATCAAAAACATCATTTGAAAGACCTTTTATTGAAATTACATCTGTTGTAGGATTTGGATAAAGTACAATTCTCTCTAATAAATTATCATCTATAGTTAAAGAGCCATCCACTTCTTCAATACTAAAATTGGCAAAGCTTACAATTTCGTCTCGTAAATTATCGGCATCATTTAAGCTTCTGTAAATTCCCCATTTGGGGCGAATAAAGTCTGCTTCTGTTTTCCAAGTACGGATATTGTCATTCAAATATGAAAAAAGTTCATCACCTCTATCAACCTTTACAATAGAGATGGCATATTTTCCAGACTCTCCATAGGTAACAGTTTCTGTGACTTCAACCCAAACCCCTTTAAACAATGATAAGTCAACTTTTTTGAGTGTGGTTTGACTGGTAGATTCTGCATAACGTAGTTCCATTCTATCTGGGTCTGCTTTGCGTAGCGTTAATGTCATTAAAGGTATTTTGGCTTCAGAGCCTCCCACAGCTTTTAACTGATGAATATGTGTAAAGCTTTTTGATGGTTGAAAGTCTGTATCTAGTTTAAATTTACATTTATAAATAACGGTTTCTCCTTCAATTCCTTTTAAATTGTCTGGAGATAGATTATAGGTTTTAATCTCATTTCTTTGTCTATCTGAATTTATACATCTATCATCATCGGGTGTTTTATGAATATGAAATCGAAAAATATGGGTGTTTAATTCATTATCAAAAATCTCATCTATATGCCTTCCAAAACCGGAATGACTACAATCTGGGTCTTCAACAGCATCACGATCAGGAGCCAACACTGAGTTTATTAATTCGTAGGTTTCACCTTCGCCATTTGCATTTAATGTTGTTTGTGCATTTGTAGTATGAAAACATAATTGTAGTATTAAAAGAAGTATTCCTGTTTTTTTCATCCCGTGTAAGTTTTTTATTAAAAACATCTTTATAGGGTTTTCGCTTCGCTTTTGTTATTAGTCGACAAGTTACTAAATATTCAATTACAAACGATTAGGTTCGATTAAATCATTGAAATCTCATACCATCGCAAATTTAAATCTTCTTTTTCGTAATAAAAATCTTCTATATAATCTAAACCTATTTTTAATAAGGCTTTATGTGAAGCAAGATTGCCTATTTCTGTAATACCATAAACAGTTTTAAGCTTCATCGTCTCAAAAGCATATTGAATAGCAGCTAAACCAGATTCCGTGGCATAACCTTTTCCCCAATGTCTCTTTATAAAACGATAACCTACATCATAGAATTCATTATGGCCATTCATTTTTTCTTCACCTTTGTTCAACTTAAGACCTGACCAACCCAAAAACTCTTGTGTTTCTTTCAAAATAACTGCCCATCTTCCAATACCTCGTTCTACATATTGATTTCTAATAAACTCAATCGATTTTATGGATTCTTCTATTCTCTTTACAGGTTTATTTCCTAAATATTTATGTACTTCTGGGTCTGAGTCTAACTCAAACATAGCCTCTAAATCTGTTTGTACAACTTCTCTTAGAATCAATCGATCTGTCTCAGCAAAAATATTCATAAATTATTTATTTTTGTTTGCAATTAGCAAGGTATTTGTATTATTTATCTTTTCATGTTTTTCAGTTTCGTATTGGTTTCTCTTTAAAAAACTAATAATATTCTCTAACTTTTTATCCTCTTCCTCTAAGGATGCATTACATAAAATAGTTGAGCCAGCATTACAAATATTCTGCCAAAAAGGAAGTTCTAAAAACGGTGAAGGTACTTTTACATCAATATATAAATCGATAATAATTAAATCGAATTTTTGTGAATTTAACTGCATAAATAATTGAGCATCTTCACAAATAATTTTCAAATTTTTACTTTCAATAATATCAAATTCTTCTTTTGCAATTTTAATAATTATCGGATCAATATCTACGGCAGTTATATGATTATGATAGTCAAAATCATCTCGTAAAGTTTTGATGACACTTCCGCCACCCATACCCAAAATTAATATTTTTTGGGTGTTGGTTAAATCTATTTTTTCTAAACCAATTTTTAATATTCGTTGTAAAGAACCATAGGAATAATTGGCATTTTTTGAGTCTAAATGTTTCTTCCCATTATACCAAGTAATTTCTAATGCTCCACTAATTTCTGAATGAATTTTTTTGGTTACAGGGTAAATATAACTGAGTATTTTTTTCATGGATGACAAAATTACAATTATTTTAACAAGAATAACTCTGTCTCAAAATGCCTTTGCTATAAGAAATTAATTTAAAATATTGGTAAACAAATCAATCAGTGGTTGATTTACATTACTAGGATCAGGAAGTGCCCCACCTAAATAAAGCCCAAAATTATCTTCATGATAGACATGGTAGGTAAAATGAATATTGTTCTTTTTAGCAATATCGACCATGTCGTTAACAAATTGTAATCCACCCTTATCATTTTGAAAACAAGGATAACCTGCACCAAACTCTCCCATATATAAAGCAGCGTTATTTGTGTTTGCCCAATCTACTATTTCCCCTAATTTAGCTTCTAAATAAGCCTTATTCCTGGTAAATACAGGGCCTGTTGCTGAGTAAAAATCTAATCGTATATTACATGAAGAGTTACTTGCTATATTTTCACCTTTCATCCAACCGCTAATCTCATAAGAATAGTTTGGCTTAACTAGAAATTGCTGTTGTAAATTGAACAAATTACTATCACCAGTAGTACCGTCAATATAAAGACTACCAGTATCATTATGACCTACTGTGCTTGATACTCCACTAGAACCAGATCCGTTTACGTCCCAAAAACTCCAGCCGTCAAGACTATTCAGATTCGCTTTGTAGATTTCACGTACAAAATTATCGTTCTCATCGTATTCTTTAATAACAATATCATCAAAATACACCTTACCCTCCACTTGTGCAGCTACAAGTACTGGTTCTGCAAAATCTATATTAGTATCCGTAATTTTATAATGTTCACCTTCAAAATAAGTCCAGTCGGTTGTGCCAATAGGTAGGCTCGGATTATTAAAAGAAGCAGTTACCCATTTAGCATCTAACACTTCCAGTATACTTTCGTCAGGATATTTTCCTCCATCTCCCAATCCTGAAAATTCGAACAATTGGTGTGTGTATATAAAGGGATCATAGCCATGAAATTCATATACAATATTTTTACCAGTCACATTCGGAAAATTAAAATTTACAGCAGGAGGGTTTCCCTTTACATGATTTGCCCTTTCTATAAATAACAAATGGTTTTTGTCTACAGAACGAATCTCGTTAATAAGTTTTTGTGCCAATTGAGTCCATTGGTCGACAGAGTTGTTAGGTACAGGTTCGTTTACGGGTCCAAATCCAGCAATTTGTACTTCATCTTTATAACGTTCTGCAATGGCTTTCCATAAAGCAGCTAGCCTGTTTTGATTTTCAACATCGTCCCAAAGGGCATCACCTTCACCTGCAGATTGATATCCACCTTGAGGTGCATGCATATTTAATATTAGGTAAATGTCATATTTTTTTGCCCAAGCAATATTCTCATCAAGCCAATCCCATCCTGATTGTTTGTAGGTGTATGGATTGGTATCATCCTCAAAATAGCGATAATTCATATAAAAACGTATTACGTTCATACCCATATCTTTGGTTCTTTGATAATCAATTTCTGCATGGTGTACTTCCGGAAACGGCGTATCACTCCAGATAAAGTTACTGAAGGCAATTCCTTGAAGGTAAACAGGGTTCTTGTCGGCATCCGTTATTTGTGTTCCTTGTAGTTGTAACAACAAATTTTCTGTATTGTCTGCGTCCCCATCATTAACAGGATCATCATTTATTTCGCAGGAAAACAAAATTAGTATTATAAACAAGAAAGTAAGAGGAAAAGAATATCTCATAGTTGTTATTTTAGTAGGATCTAAAAATTTATTTTTTACTATTTATTATCTTTTTGGGGAAGCTTTCATCATGTAAGTTAGTGAAAATTTACTCATCCCAATAAAAAAATTTAAAATATTTTGCTGATATGAGTATTTTATTCAAATCATGCTAATCAGTAATAATAGCCACACTTTAATCGTAATATGCTTATCTTTAATCATTTATGTTTAATATTATACATTTACAAACGACTACATTCGACTACAAACGAAAGTAATTGTTTGTTAACCGACTAATTTTTGAATGTGGTTGTAGGTTTGCAGTGTCAATAAATCTAGGACGAACTTAGAAAATGACTTAACTGTTTAACCATTAAAAATAAATATTATGAACGCACTTAGAAACAAAGTACAGTTGATCGGAAACTTAGGAAAAAACCCAGAAATTATCACCTTAGATTCTGGTAAAAAATTAGCAAAATTCTCAATTGCAACCAATGAGAGTTACAAAAATGCAAAAGGGGAAAAAATTACAGATACGCAATGGCATAATGTAATTGCATGGAACAAAACTGCTGAAATTGTAGAGAAATATTTAGTCAAAGGTAACGAGGTTGCTATAGAAGGTAAATTAACAACCAGATCTTATGAAGATAAAGCAGGTGAAAAGAAATATATTACCGAAATAATCGTTA
>JAJRPL010000109.1 GCA_024280815.1 Bacteroidota bacterium | reverse complement strand
TGTGTAACTGCTATAACAGTTCCTTTATATTGTGCCAAATGATGCTCTAACCAATGTACAGATTCTGCATCTAAATGATTGGTAGGTTCATCTAATAGTAAAATTTCTGGTTCTTGTAATAACAATCTGCATAAAGCAACTCTACGTCTTTCTCCTCCAGAAAGTACACTTATTAATTTATCTGGCTCAGGTGTACGTAAAGCATCCATGGCTATTTCTAATTTGGTATCTAGCTCCCAAGCATTTGAAGCATCAATCTTATCTTGTAGCTCAGCTTGTTGAGCCATCAATTTTCCCATTTTATCAGCATCAGAATACACTTCTTCCAACCCAAACATATCGTTAATTTTATTGTATTCATCAAGAATAGCAACTGTTTCAGCTACACCTTCTTTAACAATGTCCATTACCGTTTTGGTTTCGTCTAATTTTGGTTCTTGTTCTAAATAACCAACCTGATAGCCTGGAGAAAAAACAACCTCACCTTGGTAGTTTTTTTCTATACCTGCAATAATTTTTAAGAGGGTAGATTTACCTGAGCCGTTCAAACCTAAAATACCTATTTTAGCTCCATAAAAGAAGCTTAAATAAATATCTTTTAAAACTTGTTTATTGGCACTTTGATAGGTTTTAGAAACCTTATTCATCGAAAAGATGACTTTTTTATCGTCAGACATTTTGTAAATATTATTATTATTTTATTGGATTGGGAGGTTATTGAATAACAAATTTATAGATTATTGAATTGAATTTCAAAAATCATCAATCTACATTCATCAATCGTAAATCTATTAAACTCTCCCTTTTAAAGCATTAAACACCCAAGCAATAGCAAAGAAACCAACACCAACTGCTGCAAAGCCCCAACCTGCAACTTCATTGTATCGAAACGCTCCAAGTGCGATCAAACCAAGCCCAACAATAATCATAATTAATGTTGCATAGCCTAGCACTGTATTTTTATTCATCATCATAATCTAAGTCTATTCTAATTGATTATCCTCTTAATTTTAATTCTTTCATTACCTTATTAAAGGTATCTGAAGTTGGTCGTAAATAAACCTCATCATCTACAAATAATGTAGGAAATCTTAAAGCTCCATCATACAACTCTCTTGTATGTTTTTCAACTTCTTTATCTTCAACAACGCTCTTATATTCAAATGGAATCTCTGCCATCCTTAAAAAATTTTTAAATGCAACGGTTTGTGCATCTCCCTTTTTTCCGTAAATTACTATTTTCATGTCTTTTATTTCATCTATTTTCCTTATAAAAAGGAAAGAATTATTTGTTCAAATATACAAAAACTAAAATCATATACTATTAATAAGGCAGTAAGTAACATTTTTGTATTTTAGCACCAATTATAGTAGACAATTTTATGGATATCAACTTCAATAAAAACGAAGATTATAACAAACTAAAAGTAGCTGAATTAAAGACTAAGTTACTTAAAGTTTATAAAGGTGGAGGTGAAAAGCGGATTGAAAAACATCATGCAAAAGGAAAATTAACTGCCAGAGAACGTATCAATTACCTTTTAGACTCAAACGCTAAGAGCATTGAAATTAGTGCTTTTGCAGGAGATGGAATGTATGCTGAACACGGTGGCTGCCCGTCAGGTGGAGTCGTTATTAAAATAGGATATATAAAAGGAAAGCAATGTGTTGTTGTAGCCAATGATGCTACTGTAAAAGCAGGAGCTTGGTTTCCTATTACTGGTAAAAAGAATCTTAGAGCTCAAGAAATTTCCATAGAAAACAGACTACCAATTATTTATTTAGTCGATAGTGCAGGTGTTTATTTACCTCTTCAAGATGAAATTTTTCCTGATAAAGAACATTTTGGTAGAATTTTCAGAAACAATGCCATTATGAGTAGTATGGGTATTACCCAAATTTCAGCCATTATGGGCAGTTGTGTTGCGGGTGGTGCTTATTTACCAATTATGAGTGATGAAGCAATGATTGTAGATAAAACAGGAAGTATTTTCTTGGCAGGAAGCTATTTGGTAAAAGCTGCTATCGGAGAGTCTATTGATAATGAGACTCTTGGCGGAGCATCAACACATTGCGAAATTTCTGGTGTAACCGACTATAAAGCTAAGGATGACAAGGATGCTTTGGATAGGATAAAGAATATCATCGATAAAATAGGCGATTTTGACAAAGCAGGATACAATCGAGTTGCTTCAAAAAATCCTGAAGAAAATCCTGAAGATATTTATGGAATTCTACCTGAAAAACGTCATGACCAATATGACATGTACGAAGTCATAAAACGCCTAGTTGACAAATCTGAATTTGATGAATACAAAGCTGATTATGGTAAAACCTTAATTACGGCCTATGCTAGAATTGATGGTTGGGCAGTAGGTATTGTTGCCAATCAACGTAAAGTGGTGAAGAATGCAAAAGGAGAAATGCAATTTGGCGGTGTTATTTATTCTGATTCAGCTGATAAAGCCACTCGTTTTATCGCCAATTGTAATCAAAAGAAAATTCCACTCGTATTTTTACAAGATGTAACTGGTTTTATGGTGGGTAGCAAATCTGAACATGGTGGTATTATTAAAGATGGTGCAAAAATGGTAAATGCAGTGAGTAATTCTGTTGTGCCAAAATTCACCATTATCATTGGCAATAGTTATGGAGCTGGCAATTATGCCATGTGTGGAAAAGCCTATGACCCAAGACTAATTGTGGCTTGGCCGAGTGCTGAATTGGCTGTAATGAGTGGTAATTCTGCGGCAAAAGTATTATTGCAAATTGAAAAAGCATCCTTAATAAAACAAGGAAAAAAAATAACAAAGAAAGATGAAGATGAGTTATACAATGCTATAAAATATCGTTACGACACACAAACATCTCCATACTATGCCGCCTCAAGAATTTGGACAGATGGGGTTATTGACCCACTAGACACTAGAACATGGGTTTCTATGGGAATTGAAGCCGCTAACCATGCTCCTATTGAAAAAAAGTTTAATTTGGGGGTGATTCAGGTGTGATGTTAGATGTTAGAAAAATGAAAATTATATAAATTGAAAGATAATAACAAATGAAAAAAATACTATACGTACTCGTATTTTTAGTTGTTTTGCCATTGGCAGCACAAAAACAAGAAGCTATTCTACATTTTAAAGATAGCACAGTCCTCAAAGGCTTGGCAAAAATAACCCATACAAAGGGCATACTATTTAGAACAGCAAAAGGAGAAGAAAAAATTGAATATACTTTTGAAGAATTAAAAT
>JAJRPL010000108.1 GCA_024280815.1 Bacteroidota bacterium | reverse complement strand
TCTTCTGTCGTATCAATAATACTCAATCTTACATGACCTATATAAACATGTGCATCATTGTAGACGCCTGTATTATCAGGCCCTCTATGCTTGATAACATTTAAATATTCATTTATTTTATTTTCATTCCAGTATGCCCCAGAACCAATAACTATTCCACACATATAGTAATACTTTTCAATTTAATTATTGAAATTATTTTTTATATATTTCAACGTATCCTTCACTAAACCACTTATTATTATATTTTTTTAATGCTTTCTCTTTAGCTTTTAATCCTAAAATATCAACTCTATTTACATCTACCAGTTCCATGATTTTTTCAAAAAGATGATTTTCATCATTATCATTAAAAATTAATCCATTAACATTATCATCAATTAATTCAGGTATACCTCCAACATTACTTCCAATAACACAATTGCCAACTGCAAATGATTCCATCCCTACATTAGGAAAACCTTCTGTTCTACTTGGAATAATTGTAACATTAGTTCTACCATAAATTTTCAAAATATTATTAGGGTTAACTCTTCCTAATATTTCAACTTTATCTTTAAAATTTAAAGAATTTTTCCAGTTATTTAAATCGTCATTTTCTGAAGTATACGCTCCACCATAAATTAATTTTACAGAGGTCTCTTCATTTATATGTTGATCTATTAATTTCCATGCCTTCATTAGTGTTATGCCTCCTTTTAAATTTTCACCATATGGACTGTTTTTGTAAGGTTCTAAACCGCCTAAAAAAAGAAAAACCACATTTTTATCTAACTTTTTTATTACATTAGAAAATCGCTCTAAATCTACACCTCTATAAACCACAGATACATTACTTTCTAATCCAAAAATATTTTTAACTTCATTTTTCAATGCAACAGAGTTACACACAATTTGATCAATTCCATTTAAAGTTTTTACACAGCCCATATTTTTTAATCCTGGCAATGTATAATTAATATCTGCTCCAATAAACTGGACAATATGCTTAAACCTGTATTTCTTTTTAAGTTTATCTAAAGCGACAGCAGTAATTCCTGAAATTGAATGTACAACTTCATATTCTTTTAAATAGGGTTTTAAAAATATTGAAGTTAAATATTTATTAATACAAGTCGTATATTTATTAATAAAAGGTAGTAATGGTATAGTAATTTTTATCAATCTGTAACCATTTTCCTCAAGAATTTCATACCGCTTACGTCCAGGAATAAATATCCTATAAAAAATAACCGTTAAATCAACATGTTTTGATATTTCAATGGCTGCATTTTTATTAAAAATACCCCTCATTGGATTTTCTCTAGTTGGAAAACCTCCAGTTAATAAAGCAACCTTCATCTTTTATTATTTGTTTATCTTAAAAGCTAAGTGATTTTATTTACAATAAATTAATTTGAAAAATTTGAAATTATCTTTTAATTTTAAAATTTATAAGCCTAAAACATAAGAAACTCTCTCTTTAGCAAATTGAAATTCAGAGAATTCACCTTGTTCAAAATTCCATTTCCCATCTATAAATGTCCATTTTCCTGAATTTTCATCGGTCTCTAATTTTTTAACTCCAAAAACAGTATGTATTTCATTTACAAATATCTCTCCATTTGGAGTTTCAAATATATCTACTCCCATACTTTTAAAATTACCTATTTCTGTTACTTGCATAGCCATATCAAGAATTTCTGGACGAGCTTTTTGCCAATTAATTTTACCCGAACCACTATGAAATTCACCTACCTTTTCTTTTAATCTTACAAAAAAGGCATCTCCTATTCTAGAAATTCTCCACTCCTCAACATCTTTTAAATACTCTTGAAACATAATAAATCCCCATTGAGTTTCTCTACGGTCTAATCTTTTAGGAATAAATGTCTTATAAAACAATTGGTTGACCAACTCTTTAGCTTCATCTTTTGTTTTAAGAATTCTAACACCTGTTCCGCCAGCTCCTAAATCAGATTTAAAAACTACTGGAAATTCAGTTTTATTTAAAAAATCTAATGCTTCTTTACGATGATAAAAAATATAAGTTTTGGGTATTTTTATCTTGTTAAGATAAAACCAATCTCTAAGTCTTCGTTTACTTTCATAAATCCAAGTTGATAAATTCTCAGGAAAAACTGTCTTATTAAAATGTTTTTCCAGATACATAAGTCTCTCATCTAAAACTGTTTTCCAAACATTTGAATAGGTAGATGGCCAAGTAAAATAGTGCTCAATTTCATGATTCTTTTCAATTATATGAATCCAATCATTTGAAAATATATCTATAACTTTATATGATATTCCTAAGCTTATACAGGCATTCATATAGTTAGCATGACGTTGTGAAAAATCATATATTATACCCACAGTAATTAAAGAATCTCCTTTAAATTCCCATTCTAAATCAGTTCCGATTAAAGGATTACTTAATTTCCAATTTTTTAAATTATATTCATACAAATTAGATTTATTACGTAAAAAATTTCTTAGGTCTACTGGAAGCAACTTCTTTAAACCATTATGACTTCCTAATCTAGTTATTAAGTTTTTCAATCCTAACATTATGTTCTTTAATTTTTTTTATAATTAATGCAACTGATAATACATTATAATACCAATTGATAGATGATTTAATATAGGTAATTTTAATTCCATCTAAATATTCAAGAATATGTGATATAATTTCTTCAAATAGTTGATTCTCATAGTGTTTTTTACTTTTAACATTTTTTTTAAACCTTCTTTTCTGAAGAGTGTTCTTTATAACTAACAAATATTTATTATTCATAATTTTATGTTTAACTCCGAATAATTTAGGTTCTTCATCAAAAGTGAAATTATATGATGAATTTATTTTAGCTAATTCTGGAGATAATCTATTTATTAGGTTACCTTGAAAATTCCAGTCATTTTCAATAACAGCATCCATTTTATAAGAAAACTCTTTAATATCATTACTAATAAAAGGAGAAATAAAGTATGAAATCTGGTTTTCTGCAAAAGATTTAATAGCATATGTCATTGGAATCCAAATATCAGAAAAATAAAGTCTCCTAGCTGCAAAAGAAATTTTCTTTTTATTTTCAATACCCAATTTCATTAAAATATCTTTTTTTACAGTCTCTAAAAAAAATTTATTTTCTTTTGTTAACTCTATTGCAGCATAATTATAATAACTAAAGACAAAATTTCTAAACCATAGATTTAATTTTAAATTTCCTTTGGGTTGATAATTATAATTTCTAAATATTTCCCCTCCAAAACCAGTTAAAGTCAATTCAGTATTAGCCGTAATATATTCTCTATATTTTCTAGAATAGATTTCATTAAAAAAACCTGTATTTAATGCTACACGCCCATCGTAATAATAAAAAGTATCTTCAAGAGCATTGTCCAATTCGTCTTTATCTTCTATCTCAATAAATGGTTTTATCTTTCTTGTATTTAATTCTAAGTTAATAGCGTTACTAAGTTGTTGAGCTATTTCTAAATCTTTATCATACCTCTCTTTATAATGTGAATGAGGGTGAATACGCATTATATCTTTTGCTAAAATTAAGTTCAGTCTACTATCATATCCACCTGACAACCCGATATCAACTCCTTTCTTATAAAATGCTTTTGAAATTGAGGTGTATTGTTTTTTTAATAATTGAATAGTATACTCTAATGCTTTTTTTTTATTGTACTGTTTTTCTTCAATTCTCTTTCGAGACTCAAAATATTTAAAATTTAAATCTTCAAATTTTTCATATTTATTGACCTCATAAACTTCATTAACTATAGTTTTAGGGCTAAGTATATACCCCAATAAAACATTTTCTTTAACTGATTGTTTATTTATTGAAAATTTTTGATTACTTGATAGCAATGTAGCTAAAAACGAATTGCTAATAATATTTTTATTTAGGTGAAAAATTTTAGAAATTTGATAC
>JAJRPL010000107.1 GCA_024280815.1 Bacteroidota bacterium | reverse complement strand
TCCTGACTCCATCAAAGGAACTATAGATTCTATCTTTGTTAAAAGAAATAACACACTGGTTTTTAAAAAACTAGATTCTTCTAACTATAAGTTTAAAAAACAAATTGACAAACATCATTTATACATCACAGAAAAAATTGCTGAGCATACTTTTCAAAGAGGTAAAAACAAAAAAGAAACCATATTAGCTTCTAGAATGGCTGGTTTTAAAAATCCTATTTATGAATTTATAGCTTTAGATATTGAAAGTTTTTCTTTTTACGATGAAGTGTATACATTATTAGGTAACAATTATATAAATCCTTTAGCTAAAAATGCATTAAAAAAATACAATTATAAAATACTTGATACCGTTTACAACAAACAAGGTCCTGCTTATATGATTCATTATAAATCTAAAAATAAGAAAAAACTAGGCTTAGAAGGTCTCTTATTTATTCATTCTAAACGTTTTGCTTTAGAAAAAGCCATAGCAGAAATTAGAGGTATAGTAACAATTAAAGCTGAACAAAATTTTATTTATTATCCTAAACCCAATATATGGTTTCCAGATGAAACCACAATCACTATTCTAAAAGGAAAGAAAAAAGAAAATGTAAATATTTTTGGTAATACTATAAAATTTGAAGGAAACGAATCTGAAAATGACTCTATTGTAAATACGAAACGTAAAGATCTTACTGATGCTACCTATTTAATTTCAAAAAGTAAAAATTTTAAGATTGAAATTAATGAGCCTGTAAAAGTTATCAATTCAGCTTCAACAATACGAATTGATGATGATGTTTCAAATAGAAAAGAAGAGTACTGGAATACTTATCGATTTTATGCTATTACCGAACGAGGTTTAAATACATATAGAGTGCTAGACAGCCTTTCTGAAAGTCAAGGTGCTGAAAGAAAATTAAACATAGCTAGAAAAATATTAAAAGGCTATTTTCCTACAAAATATTTTGATTTCGACTTAAGTCAATTGATAAATTTTAATAATCATGAAGGTTTTCGGTTAGGATTTGGAGGTGTTACCAACCCTAAATTATCTAAAATATTCGAATTAGAAAGTTATGCTGCCTATGGTTTTAAAGATAAAGTTGCCAAATATCATCTGGCTGGTTATATACGAATGAGTAAAGATAACAATTCTTGGTTTGGAATTGGGTATACTGATGATATACAGGAAGCTGCAAAAATAAATTTCTTGTTTGACGAAACTTCTTTTTCTTTAATCAATCCTAGAAATTTAAACATCGGTCAATTTTATAACTACAAGGCTTATACTGCTAATTTAGAACATGATGTTTTTCCTAATTTAGAAACAAAAGTTGAATTAAAACATGGAGAATATAACCCTAAATTTGATTATCAATTTATTTCCAATAACATAATTTTTGCTAGTTTTAATTTAGCAATAACAACTTTTGCATTAAAATGGACTCCTTTTAGCAAATACATGAACACTCCTCTAGGAAAATTTCCAATTAAAAAAGGTTTTCCTAAAATTACTGCACAATTTGCCAAAAGTTTTGATAACATACTTGATGGCAGCTTTAGTTTTAATCAATTTAATTTAAAATTAGAGCATCAAATAAATTTTTTAAATAAAAGTTCTACTAGTTTTTTAATACAAGGGGGGTATATAAGTGGTGATGCTCCCATGACTCATTTATACAATGCAACACCAAATTACTCTTTTAATAACCCTTGGCGAAAACGTATAAATTTTGCAGGTACAAACACTTTTGAAACCATGGCTTTTAACGAGTTTATTTCTGATAGATATGTGTCTTTTCAAGCACGCTATAATTTTAACCGTTTTGAAATAAGTAAAAAATTTAGACCTCGCTTAAGTTTTATTTCTCGATATGCAATTGGCACTATAGACAATTCAAATCAACATATTGGAGTTGCTTTTAAAAAAATGAATGAAGGCTATTTAGAATCGGGTTTTGTTTTAAATCATCTATTTAGAGGTTTTGGATTGAGCTCTTTTTATAGATATGGAGCCTACAGCAATCCTAAATTTTCTGATAATTTAGCAGTAAAATTAACCTATGTATTAAGTTTAGGTTTCTAGATCTAAACACCAAATAGACTCAATAATTTAGTACATTTGCATTTTATATAAATTTTGTATTTTTAATGAATTTTTGGGCGTATATCTCTCGTTTTATTATTAAAGGAAGAATTCCTATTTTAATAGCACTAACCTTAATTACCTATTTTTTAGCAACTCAAATGCAGTATATGCGTATGTCTTATACTGAAGCTAATTTACTTCCTAAAAATCATGAAGTAAATTTAGAGTATAATAAATTTTTAGAAATTTTCGGAAATGAAGGTAATTTAATTATACTTGCTACGAATGATTCTACCATTTATACCGCAAAAAAATTTAACAATTGGAATGCCCTATCTCGTCAATTAGATTCTTTGCAGCTGGTTGATTTTACAGTTTCTGTTGGTGATATTAAAAAACTATCTAAAGACACCAAAAATGAGCGTTTTAAAATGTCTCCTATTTTTGATAGTCAACCAAAAACCGACGAAGAAGTTCAAAAAATAAAACGAGATCTTTTTGAAAATTTACCTTTTTTTGATAATTTTTTATTTAATAAAAAAACAGGAACTCTACGTACCATTATTTACATTAATAAAGATATAGTAAATTCAATTGAGCGTAACCAATTTATTTTAAACAAGTTACAGCCTGCTATTGAAAAATTTGAAGAAGACAATACTATTGATGTCAAAATCTCTGGTATGCCCTATATCAGAACCATGAATTCTAAAAGTTTGAATGACGAAATAGGTGTTTTTTTAGTCTTAGCATTATTGATAACTTCTGTTATTTTCTTTTTCTTTTTTCGTTCATTCAGAGCCACTTTTATCACCATGTTTGTGGTGTGTATTGGTGTAGTTTGGGCTTTTGGTTTTATTGGCTTATTCAGATATGAAATCACAGTTCTAACAGCATTAATACCACCATTAATTATTGTTATTGGTGTACCAAATTGTATTTTTTTAATCCATAAATATCAAAATGAAGTTAAAAAACACGGCAATCAAGCTAGGTCTTTACAGCGTGTAATTACTAAAATTGGTAATGCAACATTAATGACTAATGTAACTACCGCTTCTGGCTTTGCCACTTTTATTTTTACTAAAAGTAAATTGTTAAATGAATTTGGTGTTATAGCTTCAATTAATATTCTAGTTATATTTATTTTATCGTTATTAATTATTCCTATTATCTATAGTTTTTTACCAAAACCAAAAGAAAAACATTTAAAACATCTTGAAAAACGTTGGATAGAAGGAATTGTAGATTGGATGGAAAACATAGTACGTAATAAACGTGTAACAGTTTATATTATTTCTATAATATTGATGGTAAGTAGCATTATTGGTGTATATATGATTCGTGTTTCTGGTAGTGTAATAGAAGACATGCCAAAAGGGGAAAATTTCTTTAAAGATATTGTGTTTTTTGAAAAAGAATTTGGTGGTATTATGCCCTTAGAGATTTTAATTGATACTAAACGTAAAAAGGGGGTTATGAAGCTTTCTACGCTAAAACGGATGGACAAACTCAATGAAATTATTGATGAAATACCCGAACTTTCCCCTTCAGTTTCTGTACTAAATATAGTGAAATACTCTAAACAGGCTTACTATAATGGTAACCCTAAATATTATCAATTACCTACATCTCAAGAAAGAAATTTTATTTTATCCTACACGAAAAATTCAAATGTAAATTCTAATTTACTAGATAATTTTGTTGATTCAACAGGAAGATATGCACGTATCACAACCTTTATGAAAGATATTGGTACTGATAAAATGGAGCGAATCGAGGAAAGACTTAAAGCTAGAATTGACAAAGAGTTTCCTAAAGAAAAATACAAAGTAACTTTAACCGGAAAAGCCCTAGTATTTTTAAAAGGTACTAATTATTTAATTAAAAATTTAGTCATTTCGCTTTCATTAGCTATTTTATTGATTGCTATTTTTATGGCATGGATGTTTAAATCTTTTAAAATGATAGTGATATCATTACTTCCAAACATGCTCCCTTTACTTGTTACCGCAGGGTTGATGGGTTATATTGGTGTACCTATAAAACCTTCAACCATTTTAGTATTTAGTATTGCTTTTGGAATTTCAGTAGATGACACCATCCACTTTTTAGCAAAATATAGACAAGAATTGCAAGGAAATAACTGGAAAGTAAAAAAATCGGTTTATGCAGCATTACGAGAGACTGGTGTGAGTATGTTCTACACCTCAATTGTATTGTTTTTTGGTTTTTTAGTATTTACAGTTTCAAATTTTGGTGGAACCATAGCTCTTGGAGGTTTAGTTTCTGTAACATTATTATTGGCAATGGCATCCAATTTATTATTACTTCCTTCGTTATTATTATCTTTAGAGCAACGTATTGCCAATAAAAAGACATTTAAAAAACCTGCTCTACAAATTTTACCGAAAAAAGAAGATGAACAGATTAATGAAATTGAAGATAAAAACTTATAAAAATAAACATTGATCAAACAAGCATGTTAGACTTTTAATACCTAAGTAAAGGTAATTAATAGCGAACACATGTGACCTTTGAAAATAATAGATATAAACACATGAAAGGAATTATTTTAGCTGGTGGAAGCGGCACGAGACTACATCCACTCACCTTGGCAGTAAGCAAACAGTTAATGCCAATTTATGATAAACCAATGATTTATTATCCGCTATCAACTTTGTTATTAGCAGGTATTAAAGACGTTTTAATCATATCTACACCTCATGATTTACCTTTATTTGAAAGACTATTAGGTGATGGGAAAAATCTAGGCTGTAATTTTCAATATAAAGTTCAAGAAATACCAAATGGCTTAGCACAAGCATTTGTCATTGGTGAAGAATTTATTGGTGATGATTCTGTTGCCTTAATCTTAGGAGATAATATCTTTTATGGTGCTGACTTACAACAAACTTTAGAAAATGCAACCAATACAGATGGTGGTGTTGTTTTTGCTTACCACGTAAGTGACCCTGAACGTTATGGTGTAGTTGAGTTTGATAAAAATTACAAAGCTCTTTCTATAGAAGAAAAACCAGAACAACCTAAATCAAATTATGCCGTTCCTGGTCTTTATTTTTATGATAATAGTGTAGTGGAAATTGCAAAAAATATTAAACCTTCTGCTCGTGGAGAATATGAAATTACAGATGTAAATACTGTATATTTACAACAAGGTAAATTAAGTGTTGGTATCTTTGGCCGTGGTACTGCATGGTTAGATACTGGTACTTTTCAATCGCTTATGCAGGCACAACAATTTGTACAAGTTCTTGAAGAACGTCAAGGCTTAAAAATTGGCTGTATTGAAGAAATTGCCTTTTATAAAGGATATATCTCTGCAGAACAACTAAAAAAAGTTGCTGAACCTTTATTAAAAAGTGGTTATGGTCAATATTTAATGAATATAGCTAACAAAGACTAAAATAATAAGTTTTAAAAATTTATTTAAACTTCAAAAATCTCGAAGCTTAAATCTCAATTCATATTCCTATCTTTGCATTTCATAAAAAAGTTTAGAAAATGCAAAAGAATGTTGCTGAATTATTACAATCAGATCAATTTCTACAAGAAGTTCAAATCAAGGGATGGGTAAGAACTTTTAGAGCCAATCGTTTTATTGCTTTAAATGACGGTTCTACCATTAAAAACATTCAATGTGTTATTGACTTTGAAAATACTGATGAGTCATTATTAAAACGTATTACAACTAGTGCTGCCCTTTCAATCACTGGGACTTTGGTTGAAAGTCAAGGTAAAGGGCAACGTGTAGAAATTAACGTTAGCAACATTGAAATTTTAGGCGATTCTAACCCTGATGAATATCCTATTCAACCAAAAAAACACAGCTTTGAGTTTTTACGTGAAAATGCACACTTAAGAGTAAGAACCAATACTTTTAGTGCTGTAATGCGTTTACGCTCAGCATTATCCTTTGCAGTTCACAAGTATTTTACTGAAAACGGTTTTTACAACTTCCATGCTCCAATTATTACTGGTTCTGATGCTGAAGGGGCTGGTGAAATGTTTAAAATATCAACACTAGACCCTAAAAACCCTCCAAAAAAAGAAAATGGAGAAATAGATTTTTCAAAAGATTTTTTTGGTAAAGAAACCAATATCACTGTTTCTGGACAACTAGAAGCTGAAACCTATGCCATGGCACTAGGTAAGGTATATACGTTCGGACCTACATTTAGAGCAGAAAATTCTAATACCACACGCCATTTGGCAGAATTTTGGATGATTGAACCAGAAGTTGCTTTTATGGATTTGGATGGAAATATGGATTTAGCTGAAGATTTTATTAAATCTGTACTCAAATATGTCTTAGACAATTGTAAAAATGATTTGGCTTTCTTAGACGAGCGTTTTGTTAAAGAAGAAAGCACCAAACCTCAATTACAACGAAGTGAAATGTCTTTATTAGAGAAACTTAATTTTGTGGTAGACAATCAATTCAAACGTGTTAGTTATACTGAGGCAATTGATATCTTAAGAAACTGCAAACCCAATAAAAAGAAAAAATTTCAATACATCATTAATGAATGGGGTGCAGACCTACAAAGTGAGCACGAACGCTTTTTAGTTGAAAAACATTTTAAGTGCCCTGTGATACTTTTTGACTATCCTGCCACAATCAAAGCATTTTATATGCGTTTAAATGATGATGGAAAGACTGTTAGAGCCATGGATGTGTTATTTCCTGGCATTGGTGAAATTGTTGGAGGCTCTCAACGTGAAGAACGATACGATGTGCTTGTAGAAAAAATGAAAGCTTTAGATATTGACGAAAAAGAATTATGGTGGTATTTAGATTTACGTAAATTTGGTACTGCTGTTCATTCTGGTTTTGGCTTAGGTTTTGAACGTTTGGTACAATTCACCACAGGTATGGGTAATATTAGAGACGTGATACCATTCCCTAGAACACCACAGAATGCTGAATTTTAAGCCTATAATTGGAAAAACAAAAAATATACAGTCTCACTTAACAAACTCGTTGAAATTAACTAATGCTTAAACAAAGTTTACATTACAAATTATTACAAAAATTATCGCCTCAGCAAATACAGCTGATGAAGTTAATTCAATTGCCTACACAGGCTTTTGAGCAGAAAATAAAACAAGAAATTGAAGAAAACCCTGCTCTTGAAAGTGGTAAAGAGTCTGATGTTGATACTGATTTACAGAATGAATATGATGATGATGGTACTGAAACTATTGAAACTGATATTAATATTGACGAATATTTAAGTGATGATGAAATACCAAGTTACAGACTTCAAGCCAATAATTATAGTGCGGATGACGATGAAAAAAGTATTCCTTATGCTTCAGGTACTTCATTCAATCAGTTTTTAAAGAACCAATTAAATACATTTCGTTTAAATGATCAAGAACGTCAAATTGCTGAATTTTTAGTAGGCAGTATTGACGGAAGTGGTTATATCAGAAGATCTCTTGAAGATATTGTTGATGATTTGGCTTTTTCAGCAAACATTTTTACTGATGTTTCTGAAGTAGAACGTATGTTAGACCATGTTCAAAAATTGGACCCTGCTGGAGTAGGAGCTCAAAACCTAAAAGAATGCCTACTCATTCAATTGCATAGAAAATCTGGAAAACCTGAAAGGCTTTTGGCAATTGATATTTTAGAAAACGCTTTTGAACATTTTGTTAAAAAGCATTATAAAAAACTCATTCAAAAATTTAATATTACTGAAGATAAATTAAAAGGAGCAATTAAAGAGATTGAAAAATTAAACCCTAAACCTGGAGGTTCATATGCTAGCAACGCCAAAATTGTAGAGCAAGTTGTACCTGACTTTAGTATTAAAATAATTGAAGATAAATTAGAACTGACATTAAATTCTAGAAATGCACCTGAATTGCATATTTCACATGAATATAATAATATGCTTAAAGGCTATGCAGCTT
>JAJRPL010000106.1 GCA_024280815.1 Bacteroidota bacterium | reverse complement strand
TAATGTCTAATTATAAAAAATTATTTACTGCTGATGGGTATAATACAACCTTTCAAAACAAAATGGTAGGAGCAAGATTTTCAGGTTACTATTATGCAGATAAAGGATTTTTAGATAGTTTAACCATGACGCTAAAAAATAAAGATTCACTTTACACCAAAGTTTTTAGAAGAATTTCAAAAGATTCTATTGCAAAGACAAAAAAAGATTCATTAGTTACTAAAAAATTAAACAAAAGTGAACGAAAACTAGCAAAAGCTAAACAAAAACAAAAAAGGAAATACAATACAAAACATGGTTTAGAAAAATCTAAAAAAAGATTTACTAGAAATTTTGATTTTATTGGGAAGGATAGTAGTGTAGCATATCTTAAAGTAAGAGGGTTTAAAAACGGTAGTTATAAAAAATTTTACAGAGAAAGTTTTACTAAAATTGACTCGGCTAAATCAAAAGTGTTGGTTATAGATTTAAGAGATAATACAGGTGGTAGATTGGCTGAAATTGATAATTTGTATTCTTATTTGATAAATAAAGACTATCAATTGATAGAAAAATCTGAAGTATTGACCAGACAACCTATGTTGAAGTATTTAATGTCTGAAAATATTTCGTTTTTAGGAAAAGCTGTAGTTGCTTTGGTAACACCAGGATTGGTTCTTCACAGTTTGTTAAAGACCAGTAAAAAGGATAATAAAATTTATTATCCTTTTAAAAGTGCGAAAATTAAAAAACCAAATCCCTTAAATTTTAAAGGAAAAATTTATGTGTTAATTAATGGCGGTTCGTATTCAGCCTCATCAATTTTAGCTACAAATTTACATGGTTCTAAAAGAGCAGTCTTTGTTGGCGAAGAGACTGGTGGGGCTTATAACGGTACGGTTGCAGGCGTATTTAAGTTTATTGAATTGCCACATTCTAAAATTAATATGCGAATTGGTTTAGCTCAAATTGAAGCCCCATATAAGACTGAACCTGACGGATATGGAATAAAACCCGATGTGAAAATTATACCGACAATACATGACCGTTTACAAAATATTGACCCTGAATTAGAATGGGTTTTAAATGATATTGACACTAAAACAATGAATTAAGTTTTATTGGTAAATCTAATTTGTATTTTTGTCAACAAATTAGAATAATGTTAGAAGATAAAAACCAACAACGTACCTCACTTGCCGATTTAGGAGAATTCGGATTGATACAACACTTAACTGAAAATGTAAAAATAACACATAAATCTACTTTAAAAGGAATAGGTGATGATGCTGCTGTACTAGATTTTAAAAAGAAACAAGTATTAGTAACAACAGATTTATTGATTGAAGGTATCCATTTTGATTTGAGTTATATGCCTTTAAAACATTTAGGTTATAAGGCAGTGATGGTCAATTTATCTGATATCTATGCTATGAATGGTAGAGCAACTCAAATTACGGTTTCTATAGCTGTTTCTAATCGTTTTCCGTTAGAAGCTATTGAAGAATTGTATGCTGGTATCCACTTAGCTTGTGAAAGTTATCAAATTGATTTGGTAGGGGGTGATACCACTTCATCTACCAAAGGTTTGTTGATTAGCATTACAGCAATTGGTGAAATAGAAAAAAAAGACATTGTATACAGAAACGGAGCAAAGCCAAACGATTTATTGGTGGTTACGGGCGATTTAGGTGTTGCTTATTTAGGTTTACAAGTCTTAGAACGTGAAAAACAAGTCTTTCAAGCCAACCCTAATGCACAACCCGATTTAGAAAATTACACCTATTTGGTAGAACGACAATTAAAGCCTGAAGCCAGAAAAGATATTCCGAGTTTATTAAAAGAATTGGATGTTAAACCAACCTCTATGATTGATATTAGTGATGGCTTGTCTTCAGAAATCATTCATTTGTGTACACAAAGTAAGGTAGGTTGTAATTTGTTTGAAGATAAGATTCCTTTAGACCAACAAGTAATCTCAACTTGTGAAGAATTTAAGATGGACAGTACCACCGTTGCGTTAAGTGGTGGTGAAGATTACGAATTGTTGTTTACTGTAGATACAGCTGATTTTCCGAAGATTAAAGCCAATCCTAATTTGACAGTTATTGGTCATATGACTGATAAAAATGAAGGCATGAATTTAATTACCAGAGCTAATCAAAAAATAGCACTTACCGCTCAAGGTTGGAATGCACTATTGAAAAAAGAGTAGGTTTTAAGAGTGTTCGTTTATCGGTTTGTATATGCTTAGTGCTGGTTAAAAATACAATAATTTTTGGCTATGCACTTAGCCAAATTTTTAATTTTTTCTTTTTCCGATATTAACGCAAAATTGAAAATTTTGCGGACTTTTTAAATATGCCTAAACTTCGGTTAAATACTGACTTAAAGCATTAAGTATATACTTTGTTACCCTTTGTTTTTTTAACTTGCTAATTGATAATTGTTCACAAGAACAGAGGCTGAAATATGTAGAATTTTTTCCAATTCTCTTATCATTTCAACAGTCAGTTTTTTCTTTTTATTCAAGATTTCAGACACTCTGCTTTTTCCACCAATTATTCCAACTAAATCTTTTTGTTTGAGGTTCATTTCTTCCATTCGAATTTTAATTGCTTCAATTGGATCAGGAGCATCAATTGGATAATGTTTGTTTTCGTAATTATCAATTAACATTGATAAAATTTCCGCTTCATCTCCTTCTTTTGAATTTGAATTTGCATCAAAGATTACTTCAAGTCTTTCGAGAGATTTTTCGTAATCCTTTTCCGTTTTGATTGGTTTAATTTCCATAATTCCTTGTTTTATATTGTGTCAGCATTAATTTTGTCATATTCAGCGTGTGTTCCGATAAATTTGATAAATGCCCATTGTCTGACATAGTTAAATTTAACAATAAGTCTGTATGAATTTCCTTTGATATTGAAGACAACTCTACTATTTTTTAAGATACTTGCATTGATATAAGTCTTTTTTATATCATTCGGAGAGTTCCAATTTGAATTTTTAGCAGTTTCGTACCAAGTTTTCAGATATTGCTCCGAGTCTGCGTGTTTTTCCCAAAATTCCCGTAAAGTTCTTTTCGCTATTATTCGCTTCATATTTTCTTATATGATGCAAATATAACACTTTTGTTCTCAAAACACGAACTTTTGATGATTTTTTTAATAAAGGGTAACGTAAGGATATCGTTCCGTTTCAATGAACTATATCTAGTGATAAACGAAGTTAGTTAAAAATAAGTTTAGAAACAAACCAAATTAGTTATTATAGCATTGAAAACAACAACAATTTTGGTATCTATTCATAAAAATCAATCTTATTTTTTAGAATAGACAATTCTTCTTGAAGTGAATTTATTTGATGAATTAAATTGTTGATAATATCTAAACCTTCAAAGTTCACATTTAAATCATAGTGCATTCTCATTAGCCGCTCTATAGTGTCAATGTCTTCAATTTGGATATGTTTCGTTGTTTCTAACTCTACAAATTCTATTAATTCATAATTTATTAACGAATCTACAAACGACTCAGAAATATTATAATGTGTACAAAATTGTTGTATGGATATGGTTTTCATATTATCTTAATTTTGACAGTTCTGTAAATAATTCTTTTTCTTTCGCACTTAAATTTTGAGGTATTTTTAATTGATAAGTAACATACAAATCACCAAATTGACCTGCTTTTTTGTATATAGGTAACCCTTTACCTTTTAATTTAACTTTGGTATTGTTTTGAGTTTCGGGCGTTACTTTTAATTTTACTTTTTTGCCATCAATAGTGGTAATTACAATATCTCCGCCCAAAACAGCTTTGTATATATCTAAATCTAGATGAAGGTGTAAATTATTTTTATCACGTTTAAATTTGGTGTTATTTACAATATTAAACTTGATGTATAGATCGCCATTTAGACCGCCATTTCCAACTTTTTCACCATGACCTTTTATTTTAATGACTTGTCCGTTTTCTATACCTGCAGGTATGGTTAATCTAATTTTTTTACCATTTACAGTTAAGGTATGTTTTTCAGATTTGAGAATGTCAGTTAAATTTAACTGTAATTCTGCATGATAATCGCTTCCCTTGAATTGTCTTGAGCGT
>JAJRPL010000105.1 GCA_024280815.1 Bacteroidota bacterium | reverse complement strand
TATTGTGCGTTCAAATAAACGTGCCAATCAATACAATCAGCAAATTAGAACGAGTATACGCGGACAAGAAAATGAAATTGCAGCAGGCGATTATATTATGGTGGTGAAAAATAATTATTATTGGTTAGATGATACATCTACAGCAGGTTTTATTGCCAACGGTGATATTTGTGAAATTTTAAGAATTTTCAGTTATAAAGATTTGTACGGATTTAAATTTGCTGAGGTAACTGTTAGAATGATTGATTACCCAGATGAAAAACCTTTTGAAACCGTTGTGTTATTAGATACCTTAACCAGTATTACACCTTCACTAACTTATGAAGAGTCTAATAAATTGTACCAAGAAGTAGCAAAGGATTATGAAGATGAAAAATTATCTTATAAAAAATTATTAGCCATCAAGAAAAATAAATACTTTAATGCTTTACAAATTAAGTTTTCTTATGCGGTAACTTGTCATAAATCTCAAGGAGGGCAGTGGAAAACAGTTTTTATTGAGCAACCTTATTTGCCAGAAGGTCAAAGCCTTTCTTATTTTAGATGGTTGTATACGGCAATTACAAGAGCTCAAGAAAAATTGTATTTAATAGGCTTTTCTGATGAATATTTTAATGAAGAATAAATAATGAAAATAAAAAATTATAGTAAATTACTAATTTTAGGAATCTTGATTTCTTCATGCAGTTCTACTAATCAATTGAAACGTGAGTTGAAAGAAAAAAATGAGACATCATCTTATTTTGATGGCTTTGTACTTTATAATCCGAAAACTAAAAATGAAATCATTAATCATAACGGAGCAAAATATTTTACGCCAGCGTCAAACATTAAATTATTTACATTTTATACAGCTTATAAAACCCTAAAAGACTCTATAAAAAGTTTAGCCTATTATAAAACGAGTGACTCTTTAATTATTAAAGGTACTGCTGACCCTACTTTTTTAAATGACTTTGAAGATTCAAAAGTTTTAGATTTTTTAAAAAACACATCAAATAATATTTATGTGTTAGATGCCAAAATTGATGAACCTTCTTATGGAAGTGGTTGGGCTTGGGATGATTTCTCCTATTATTATATGCCAGAAAAAAGTTTATTCCCTATGTATGGAAACACTTTAAAGTACAATTTGACTGATGGAGTATTAGAAAGTTCTCCTCATTATTTTAAAACTCAAATTATACAATTAGATTCTGTTTTAGTATCAAGAAAACGAGAAGAGAATCTATTTTACGTTCAAAAAAATAGAGAAAATAAATACAAGGTTCCTTTTATAACCTCAAATCGGCTTTTAGTAAATTTATTGAATGATAAATTACGTAAAAGTGTAACGCTTATAGCAAATAAAAAAGGTGTAAATTTTAAGTACATATATAATCAAAATACAGATAGTATCTACAAGAAAATGTTGATTGATAGCGATAATTTTATAGCAGAACAATTGCTATTGCAAGTAGGTAAAGAAGTGGCTGGTTCCTATAGTGTAAGTGCTGCAATTAAATATTCACTTGAAAATTATTTACAAGATTTGCCTCAAAAACCACGTTGGGTAGATGGCTCTGGTTTGTCTAGATATAATTTATTTACACCAGAAAGTTTAGTGAAGCTACTAGAAAAAATGTATGTAGAAATACCCACTCAAAAATTATTGAATTATTTTCCTGTTGGTGGAGCATCTGGCACATTAAAAGAATCTTATAAAATGAAGGATAAGCCTTATATTTATGCAAAAACTGGTAGCTTGTCAAATAATCATTGTTTAAGTGGCTACCTTATAACTAAAAAAGGGACATTCCTTATTTTTAGTTTTATGAATAATCATTTTAGAATAAGTTCAAAAGAGGTGAAAGCAACGATGGAAAAAACCTTGCTACAAATATATAATACACACTAAAATGAAGAAAATTATTGGTAGTTTTTTATTGTTTGTTGGTAGATGGAAATGCGTTTACCCACAAGAGTATAAAGTAGATAAATGTGTTATGTTGGCAGCACCTCATACGACAAATTGGGATTTAATTTATGCTATTGCCGTCTATTGGAAAGAGGGTTTAGAGCCTAAATTTATAATTAAAAACAACTACACAAAAGGTGTACATGGTTTCTTTTTTAAATGGCTTGGTGGTATTGGTATAGACAGATCTAAGCATAATAATACAGTTGATTTTTCTGTAAATTTATTTAAGAAAAATAAAAAACTAATTTTAATGTTATCTGCTGAAGGTACTCGTAAATGGGTTAAAAAATGGAGATCAGGGTTTTATTATATAGCTAAAAATGCCAATGTACCCATAGGTTTGGGGTTCTTAGATTATACCAAAAGAGTTGCTGGTGTTGGAGATTTGATATATCTTACTGGAGATTTTGAAAAAGATATGTTGGAATTTCAAGATTTCTATAAAGACATTGATGGTAAATTCCCAGAGAATTATAATAAAAAGATATTTATTAAAAAAGTAGAATAAATAACTTATTGAATAGGAGATATTCAAGTTAATTTCAAGACCATTTGTATGTTGCACCTTTCATATGGAGTAGGGTAGCCTGATACTTTTTCAAAACCCAATTTTTGATATAATTTTATAGCAGGTGCCAAAATGGTATTACTTTCTAAATATATTTTCTTTGCACCTAATGATATTGCTTTATTGATAATTGCATTCCCTAGTAACCACCCAATACCAAGACCTTGAGCTTTAGGAGAAACAGCCATTTTAGCCAATTCAAAATCACAAACGTTGTCAGTTTTCAACAAAGCACAGACACCAACAAGTTCATTGTTATAAATTGCAACTAAAATATGACCACCCCTATCTAAAATGTATTCTTTTGGGTTGTCTAAAGCAAGGCTATCAGCTTTTTCTATTTTAAAATATTGAGTTATCCACTCTTCATTTAATTTTTTAAATTGTTTTTGATGTTTTGAAGAATAAGTTATGATTTTTACTTTTTTTGTTTCTCTTTTTTTTCTCTCCTTTATAACTCTTTCAACTAAAGATTTTTGATTCAGTAGATATTCAAGCTCATCCATAGCTAACCAGATATTATGTTGTGTCTGATTTAAAGTTAGTTCAATGGCACTATTTACATCAGTATATTGATCTTTTATTTTCGTTGAAAGTAGTTTTCCTTTTTTATTTAATGCTATAATATTCTTTCTACCATCGTTTTTATCTTTTTTTTCAATGATAATACCTTCTTTTGACATTTCACTTACAATTTTACTTACCGAAGGGTGAGAATGCCCAATTTCATCAGCTATTTCTGTAATCGATTTTTCTTGGTTTTGTGATAATACATAAAATACAGGAAACCATTTGGGTTTTAAGTCAACACCATATAGCTTATAAATTTCTGTAGCACTTTCTGTAACTTTTTCACTAAGCATACGGAGTCTACTACCTAATGCCATTTTTCCAACTTTATTATAAAACATAAGTATAAAATTAATTACGTAACTGGTTACGTAAATATATGATAATTATTTTGTTATTTATTATTATAAATAGTAAAAGTAAAATTGCAAATGAAATTATTCGAAGTATAAACGTTGAATGGTAACTATAGTATCACAATTTTCAACATAAATTGAAGTTTCTTTTTCTTGAATATAACCATCTATCCAGTAGTAACGACAAGGTTCTTGATGGACTTTACTTTTAGAAAAATCAATATCACCTTTTAATAATAAATTGACAATAGAAGCAGAATCAATTTGTTTTTCAGTCATAATTTGTAATACCTCGTCATCAAAAACTCTGTGTTTACTTCTCAATATTTCTAACATTCTAGCATTGGGTAAATAATTACAAGAAGCATCTTTTCCGTTTAAGAAAAAGAGTAATAAAACAATTCCGATAGAAAAGCCTATGCCAAATAAGAAAAAACGACGTTTAAGTTCCATTTTAAAATATCAATAAATTAATGTCTCTGTAGGGCAAACTAAACCAGTCTGCTACAGCTTTGTTGGTCAAAATACCATGGTAAAAATACATACCTCTTTGTAAACTTTTATCGAATCTAGCAGTATTTTCTATACCACCTTCTTCACCTATTTCTAAAAGGTAAGGTGTAAAGATATTACTAATTGACAACGAAGCTGTTCTTGAATATCTTGAAGGAATATTTGGTACACCATAATGTATAACGCCGTGTTTGATAAAAGTTGGACTATTATGAGTGGTAATTTCTGAAGTTTCAAAACAACCGCCACTATCAATACTCACATCAACTATTATTGCACCATCTTTCATTTGTTGTACCATATCATCACTAACTACAATAGGAGTTCTACTACGACCTCTAATAGCACCGATGGCAATATCACATCGCATTAATGCTTTTTTTAAAGTTTTTTGTTGAATGGTAGAAGTGAAAATAGGCGAACCTAAATTATGCTGTAGTCTTCTTAATTTTGTGATTGAACTGTCAAAAACCTTTACTTGAGCTCCTAATCCTAAAGCAGATCTGGCAGCAAATTCACCAACGGTACCTGCACCTAATATAACTACGTCTGGTGGAGCAACGCCACCAATATTACCTAATAATAAACCATTTCCTTTACTAGTTTTAGCCATTAATTCAGCGGCAATTAAAACAGAAGAAATACCTGCAATTTCACTTAAGGATTTTACGACAGGAAAAACACCATGCTCATCAGAAATAAAGTCGAAAGCAATGGCAGTAATGCGTTTTTTAGCTAAGGCTTCAAAGTATTTTTTGTTTTGTGTTTTTAATTGTAATGCAGAAAACAAGACACTTTGCGGATTGATATATTCCATTTCTTTTAAAGAAGGTGGCTCTACTTTTAATATAATATTGCAGCTAAAAGCTTCTTCAACATCATAAGAAATTTTGGCTCCAGCCTCAGAATAATCAGTATCACTATAATTGGCACCTTCACCAGCTTTAGTTTCAATAATAATACGATGTCCTTGATTTGTCAAAGCAGCAACAGCATCTGGTGTTAGACAAATTCGTTTTTCTTGTAAATGAGTTTCTCTAGGTATACCAATAAACAATTCGCCTTTTTGCTTTTTTATTTCAAGCATTTCAGGCTTTGGTAGTAATTCTTCTTTACTAAATGGCGAAAATTGTTTACTCATGGTTGTTATGTTTCAAGTTAAAGGTTTTGTAATCCATGTTCGTTTATTTTAATCAACCTAGTTTTATCATCGTTAAGTGAAATATGTATTTCTACAGCATTTAAAGGTACTATATTTTTAACATTCTCAGGCCATTCTATCAAACACCAACAATTGCTATCAAAATATTCTTCTATACCGATGTCTAGTACTTCATTTTCATCTTCAATTCTATAAAAATCAAAATGATAAATAGTTTCTCCTTTACGGGATACATATTCATTTACCAATGAAAAAGTGG
>JAJRPL010000104.1 GCA_024280815.1 Bacteroidota bacterium | reverse complement strand
CTTTATCATTCGTTTCTGCCATAGTATATTGCTTTATTTTTTTAACATCCTACTTCTCCTGTTTTTAAATTAATAGTTTTACCTCTTCCATACCAAACTTGATTGTTTTCTAGATCCCATTCTATCTCAATACTACTATCAGAAGTAGGGGTGAAAATACCTCTTTCCCTTTGTGTAATTAATTCACAATTCCCAACAGTGCTTGAATAAGTAGCTAGTCGCATGGACTGTTGATACAAATAGTATCCAACTCCGCTCAACAAAAGTATTTCCCCAAATATTATGTAAATAATCTTTTTCATATTAGTTAACCTTCATTTTAATTTTCCTAATATTTTTAATTAAAAAAAAGACAATACTAATAGCAACAAATTATAAGGAAAAGAAAATAGTATTATTTTACCTCCCCATATTAAACCATAAAACATATCCATTACTATTTTGGTAAACAATTGACTTGTTTCAGGAAAATATCCAGCAGACATATCAAAATATGACCAAAGCAACCCACTAAAAAGGAGAGAAGTTATTATCCATACTCCATAAAATATAAAATACATGATGTATTTTTTCTTATTTATTAATATACTATTTCTAAAAAAAATAGATTCACTAAAAAACAGATTGAAAAAACTCCAATAAAGTGGTACGGAAACTCCCAATGGTAAGCTGACACCTGATAAGGGGACCTAACCACTTTGAATGCCTGAGATATAATAAAATATAGTATGCTGCTAAAAATAAAAAACAGAATACTATGAATTACTATTGTAAATTTTTTATTCCAACTCAATTGTTGTTGCTGTAAATTCATAATCAACTTTTACTTTTTTAATATTAGAATACAAATTATAGTCCATACCCTTATTATAATATTCTCTATAGCTTTTATTTTCAATCGTGTACCCAATGAAGGCTGGTAAATATGGATTTATTTTTACCGAATTGTTTTTTGGAGACCAATCACCTAAGTATTCATCCTTTGTAATAAAATCAAAACTATCCTTTACATATACACCAATTGCATCTATTTTCACTTTGTAATATTGGATATTACCAAATAATGTACTTTCTTTTTTAGTAATAGTCCCACTTGCTATTACTCTGAATTGACAGCTTGCCAAAGGGTTTAATTGGCTTTTCATTTCTTCATCTTTTATCACAACTAAAATAGCCGTCATTTGTTATTGATAACTCTATTTCATTTCTTGCAATTTTTGGTTTTTCATGTTGATTAATCAAGTCATCATTTATATCATAATAGTTAATGATTTTTTCTACAATACTAATTCTATCTTCATTAATTTCAAAATCATTCGAATATAATAGCTCGAAATGAAATTTTCTATCTAATACTAAAGTATCAATTAATGTACTAGAATAATCATAACTATTAACTTGAGTTATTAAAGAGGGCATTATACCCTCAAAATCTTGATATAAAAAAATTATTAATACAATCGAATCTTTACTAATCTTACCAACAGGATAAAAATATGCACCTTCCAAATATTCACTTTTTTCTGTTTTTTTATATGAAGTTCTTTTACTATTTGAGAAGTACTCTTTTACGTTTGGAGTTAAATTTAATTTATTATGATGAAGTTTAACCTCACTATTAATTCCATCTGCATCATGGCTATACTTAAAAGTAATGTATTTTTTTAAGCTTTTAGAATTAAAGGGTATAGAAATTTTATCAATTTTATTTAAAAAAATACTAAACTCTCCCTTACTATCATTCTTTAGATGTGAGTGAGATTTGCTTATTGTATCATTCTTTTTGAAAGGGTTGTTTTTTGTTGTCCTATTAGCACAAGATAATATTAATGCTATTATTAATAATATTAAAACTTTCTTATTTATTTTTGATAGAAATGAAATCATGATTGTATTTTTCTATATGTAAGTGATGATTATGATTTTTTGTGTTTTTCGAAATATGATCTAAGTAATATACAGTTTTATTTAGAGTATATGTCCACCCTAAGAAATTAGTCCAACCAAATTTATTAAGAGCATTAATAAATTTATTCTGTCTTGTAAAATCAAACTTCTTAGGCTCAATAGAAATATCGAGGCTAGTACCTGCCCCAGTTTTAATAACTTTATCTTTTCTCAAATATTTAAAATCACCATGATAGCCATTTTTATGTGAAACACTTGGGGATGATGAGCCATCAGCCTTACTAAACCCATTGCATACAAAATCATCAAAACCACACTCTAACATTGCTCCAAATAAACTAGCAAGAGTAAATTCATTAACATAATGACGAGGAGAATCCATCGTAAAACCAAAACTTATACTACCATTACTATAGTTTTTAATGTTATTTAAATCAACAAGGTTGATTTTTTTAGTGAGTCCATATTTTCTATTGAACTTATATTTATTGGTGATATATTTGTAGTAAAATTTACCTAGGAAGTGATTCTTGTTTGTATTGTCAATATAGTGATATTTCCCTTTTATCGCACCCTCTCTATGACATTTCTCTATCTTTCCAGTACTATATATCTTATAAATATGAGTAGCAGGTTTTACATTAAATTCTTTATCATTATCTTTCAAGAATACCCTATCTATAATAGGAATTTCAGCCTCTTTACAAGTAGCTTTTATATAGACAAAGCTTGTTTTTTCATTTCCTGTGTCAGGATCTAATTTTTTATCCCAATCTTTATAATTTGCATTGTCAATTTTTTGTAACTCAATCTCAGCAACTGCGTAACCATCTTTTACTAGGGCTTTGATTTCTGTTACTTCGGCACCATTTGTATTACCCCAATAACTGTGTCTTTGGCTACTAGTAAAGGCTCTTTTTCATAGAGTTTGAAAAGCACTTCTTTACCCTCTAAATTAGCACAAGACGCAACTAACTGCACTTTTTGACCAATAACACCCACATCTAGATTTTCATAGTAAGGAACTTTGGTTTCAGGTGGTTTTTTAGTTTTAGTTTTAATAGACTTACCTGTTTTTTTATCTTTGATATACACGGGTTGGTAAGGAGCATCACCTTGTACAATTTCATCTTCTTTCTTTGCAAAAAATACATTTAGAATTTTTTCATCAGTATAAAGATTTAATCGTCCATATTTTTGCTTTAAATTTTCAATTTTTAAAGCTTCTCCATTTTTTATGTTAATATATAATTCTAAATTATAGGTGCTTTTAACTCCAAAATCAACCAATGTTTTAAATAGAGGTTCTTCTGCCTTTTCATCGGCTTGTGCTCCTTCATAACGTTTTTTATTACCGATCTTAAATTGTTTGATTACATCTCTTTTATCTATCTTTATCTTATTATTTTTCCATGCAATTGGATCGTCAGAAGACACAAGAGGTAGAGGGTTAGGATGTATATCTTCATCAAAGACAAGTGTTTCTAGAGTTTTGCCTGTTAAGCCTAAAGTTTTAAGGTACAAATAGACATCTTGTTTATAACCAGTATTCGTTATCTTTCTACCTTCTGCATTTAACCAGTAGGCATCTATTATTTCTGGTTTTGCCTTTAGAATCCTAGTTGCAACAGTATCTCCTTTTGTTTTTCGAGTTTTTAAATAGGCAACAACTTTTATCTTCTCTTTATCTAACCATTTAGAAAATTTTACTTTTAAAATAGACACCTTTTTTCCATCTTCTTCTATAACTCCACTTTTGGCATAGAGTATGGCTTTTTTGCTGATTTCATCAGTTCGGGTATTTTTGTTTTTTTTATTTACTAAAAAGTCTTTTGAAAATTCATTTACTTCTGTTTTTGTACTTATTCTAAAAAACTTTTTACTTAGCTGTTTCTGCGTTTTATCAAGCCAGAAATTCCAGATTACTGTTTTCTTATCAAACTCAATCTTTTTAGGGTTTTTTTCGTCAAAAGCAGTTACTTTATAGGTGTATTCTTCACCAGCTTTGATTAAAGTGCCATACTTAATTTCTTTGCCATTGGCATCAAATACTTTAATACTTTTAACTTCATTTTCTTTGGTGAATTTAAGTGTGTTCTCTTGTGACTTATTAATCACAAAACTAGTATAGTTCGCATTAACGGGTTTACGAGGTTTTGGTTTACCCTCTCTTTTTGCAACTTCTTCACGGAATGCTTGAAGTTCTTCCAAACTAATTACATTATCATTGGTGTTTGCCATATTTTTTTATTTTTACTAAAGAAACTTACCAGTTTTTAGATTTATTAATCTAGCTCTAGCATAAATTACCTCATTATTTTCAAAATCCCAATCAACTTGAATACTATTTATAAAAACCACAGAATCAGGTTCAGAATTTGATGTTGAAATTACCTTACCGTTCTTGTCTAAAAGTTTAATTAATGCTATGCCAGAACCAGAACCACCATCACCAGGCATAGTCATATCCAAAACACCTCTTTTACTAGATACAATCAAGGTATACATTCCGTTAGGACTTTTATAGTATGTTTTACCAATTTGAGATACTATATAAAATCTAATAATTCCTAAAATAGTAATACCCCCTACTATTATATACACTATCTTTTTCATATTAATTAACCTTCATTTCAACTTTTCGAATAATATTAATTAAAAAATAAGAGAAGAGTTATTTCTTTCTAAAATCTTTTCTTTATTCCTATTATGTCTTTACCTTTCCTTAATTTAATCATCAAGAACACACAAAACAATAGTAAGATAGTTCCTACAATAAAATTTGCAATAAAATTCCTTGTATCTCTAATTGAATAATCAGCATAAATGTTATCATTACCATAAACTTTATATGGTGGTATGGCAACAAACCAGTAAACTGATAAACCAATATTATATATTCCTATACTAAGTGCCGTTATGAATAACAACAATTTCTCTTTTAAATAATAAATAAGAACAATAAATAGAATTACAACTAGAACATGCATAATTATGGTGTCAATAAATTTTAAAGAATATCCATTTTCAAACTCGGAAAACGGTTTTATACTTTTTGGAAAAATAAAAATTTCTAAAAGGATTAATCCCACTAAACATACTATTGTTATACTGTTTTTTATATGTTTCATATGTTCATTTTTAAATTCCAGTACTCGGAATCTTAAGATGCCTATATAATCAATCAAAATTTTATTATTTTGATAAATGAATTAATAAAGAAACTCACCAGTTTTTAAATCTATAGATCTAGCTATAGCATATATAACCTCATTACTTTCCATATCCCATTCAACTGTAATATTATCAATAGTAGCATCGAAGTCAGAATTAGAATTAGAATTTGCAATTTCTTTATTGTATCTATCTAATAAAATTACTACCGCATTACTGGAACCATACCCACCACCACCTGGCATAGTCATACCAAAAACATCTCTTTTGGTTGTCACAATTAAAGTGTAGTTGCCATCTGGACTTCTATATTTTTTGACTTTAGGTGTTGTTATAAAGTAAAAAAATAAAACTCCTATTGACAAAACTAAAACTATTATTAATATTATTTTTTTCATTTTATTTCCTTAAATTTTAAATTGATACTAAATTCATCAAAAACTTCAAAAGTTTCCATTTTTGAAAACACTAAAAAATCACCACCTTTTTTATGTCTATTTCGCCATTTTCTAAAATCTGAATTATTAACAAAATAACCTTCTGTGATATCTGCTTTTTTTCCACTGACAAAATTACTTGAAGGGTTCCAGATACCTAAAGGTTGGCTAAACCACTTCTTACTATCATCCGTAAAGTCATACGAATCACGAAGGTAAATTGCTACTTCAGTTATGGTTACCTTCCAACCAATATGCATTATATTATACGTAGGTGTAACATACCCATTAACAGATAATCGTAACTCACTATTTGCCAATGCTGCTATAAAACCATCTAAATTTGAAAGATCACCTTGCCTTATTGCAACATATTGAGAAGTGTATTCATTTGATTTATGTGCATTTTCTTTAATAAAATTGAATGAAATACATTCATTATTATAAGATAGTATTTTATCATTTTTAAGATATTTAACAATAATTTTTTTTGCATTATTTGTAACCCAAAGTTTATTTTGCTTATTACTTATTTTATTATAGGAAGCAAGACCTCTTTTATACTTTTTAACCCAATCCAAAGTGATTATTGAATCGTCGTAAGGTAAATTTAAATAGTCATGTGAATCTTCAGCTTTACCTTTCAATGCAAAAGACTTTCCTTTAAACCACTTTTCCATAAGTTTTGCTCCTGCTTCCCAACTAGAATCTTGAGCTCTCATAATGTTTGGAATATACCTAATAATATCAACAAGTAAATATTTATCATTACTATCAGAAAATATTCTTTTAGCCTTACCTTCAATTTTCAAACTAAAATATAATTTAGCCACAGCATCTCCTCCATTACTAAACAATTCTGGAGTTAAATTGAATGAATAAATCATGTCTTTTGAAGTAATATTCCATACATATGAGTTAATTGGGTCATCTAAACCGGGGTCACTTTCAAAAATATTAATAGTTATTTTTTTGTCTATGGCGTTATTAGTTTTAATTCTAACTCTAACCTTTTCTCCATAATCAATTACCGTAGTTTTTTCTTCATCCTTATCTACCCAATAAGCATCAATAATTTCAGGATCATTAGTTATGACTACCGCAGGTACAGGAGTACCCTCTTTGGCTAAGCTAGCTAAGTTTGTAGGAATTGATTTTTGTTTTGTATCAACTATCGTTACAGGTACACCTCCTGTTGTACACATAATTAAGGAGTTTTCTAATAAAGGAGCTTTATTATCTATAGTAACACCAATAGCCGTTTTTTTCCATTGACTTAAAGCCATAACAGATTGGCAAGGAGGAGGGTTGTTCGAAAACTTTAAGCAATTGCCTTGAAATATAACATTTGGTTTTCCTTTATCATCTTCAGTAGCCCAAAACTTATCTTGTATACTTATAGTGTTGGAAGTAACCATTAGTTTTCCCTCTGGTTTACTACACATAGTACATTTTACTTTTGCTCCGTCAATTGCATATTTTTCTGCCATCATCTTGTTTTTTTAATCGTATACTTTTTATCTTTCTCTGCTGTTCCTATAATTAATTCTGCTTTATTTAAACAAAATGTATCTGTATTTAGTTCATAATATCCTTTATATAGACTAATACCATCTGATTGTTTCTTTTTATCTAGTAGAATCCAAATTCTTGCATCAGCTTCATCTATATCATGCAATATTAAATATTCTTCAATAGTTATTTTTCTATCCCCCCATTTTAATACTCTGGGCATACTTTTGGTCATTTCTGTATTATAATGCTGAAAAATTGGGTTTAGTAACAAACCAAAAAAAGTATACTCTAAAATCTCTTCTAGAATTAGATTTTCATTCGAAAATCTAATATCTAACCCATTTATTAACCTCTTTATCTCTAAACCTTTATATTCATAATTTAATTCTTTTTTTATTTGTTTCCATTGTGCATCAATTTCTTCCAGATTATCTATTGCTATGGTACTACCATCAGGTTTAACCCTTAATCTTAAAGTGCTATAAACTGAGGCTAACAATTCTGCAATTTTTCTATTTCTATTGGCATCTTTATCTAAAAAAAGTTTTAATGAAAGTGTTTGTATTATAATAAAATATTTTTCTTCATCTTTACTATAAGTAACCTTAACTTCTCTAATACTATTGGGATAATAATCGTTACTATCTACAGAAATTCTACTGCTACAATTTAATGTATAATGTTGCTTTTTACCAAAAGGAAAAGGAACTAAATATTGTTTAAATCTAACCGATATTTTTCGTGTGCCAATCATAAAAATAGATTATCCTTTAGAAACTTTCACGTCACTACCTCCTTTAAAAGTAGCCAATCCTGCTCCTGAAATTTTTATATCAACATCACTTTGAATTTCTGCCTCACCAGACAATTGTGTTAAAGCACCACCTACCTGAGTATGCATTTCATCTTCCACATTATTAGTTATGTTTTTAGCAGACAAATCAAAATCATCTCCTGAGGTTATTTCTGTATTCTTTCCAATATTAAAAGTTGCATTCTCATTGATATTCATTACAAAATTCTTCGCATTAAAAGTCATGGTTTCATTTGCCGTTACTTCAATATTATTATTGGCTGTATCTATAAAAATAGTATTGTTGTTTTTATCTATAATCGTAATACTTTCACCTCCTTTAGTATCGTCCAATTTAATAATATGTCCGCTACGGGTATGGATTGCCTTAATATCATTTTTTTCACTGGCATAGCTACTCTTTGCTGTTTTATTAAACCCTGCACTCAATACAAAAGGACGTTCTGCATTTGCCCCTTCAAAACCTACCAATACTTCTTCATCTATCTCGGGAATAAAATAAAACCCTTTGTCGGCTCCTGCATAGGGTGTTGCCATTTTAATCCAAGGTGTGGTACGGTCGCCATTTTTACCTTGCCACGGAAACTGTACTTTTACTCTACCCAAACCTTCTGGGTCGTCATTATATTTTACAATGGCACGTTGGGTTTCTATTCTAGGAAAACTAAATGCATTGCTGTAATTAGGATAT
>JAJRPL010000103.1 GCA_024280815.1 Bacteroidota bacterium | reverse complement strand
TTAAAAGGGGGAATTTTAAAAACATAATTGTTTAATATTCGAAGCTAAGTTACTAACTAAGTTTCAGTCGAAAACGGGAAAATTGCTATGAAAAACAAACCGTTAATAATTGATCTCCTTTCTCCCTAGATTAAGGAATTACAAGACAGAAACTTAATTTAAGTTGATAGTTTTAGAAAGAAAACCTACTCCCGATACTTCGGGATAGTAGGTTTTTTTGTTTTTAAAATAGATAGTAGAATTTCTAATTTTTTTCTATCAATTAGACTAATCTATGTTAATTTTTCTCTGAAATTTATTCATATTTTATAGTTCTGTAAATAAGATAGTTACAATAAATGATAATTTTTTTTCATTTTTTTAGGGGGAATTATTGAAACATAATTGTTTAATAAACGAAGCTAAGTTACAAACAAGCTTCAGACGAAAAAGAGAAAATTGCTATAAAAAACAATCAAAGTTTTGACACATAAATTTCTAACCAACCAAAAGAAATTTATACCGATAAATTCACTCCTTTCTCCCCAGATTAAGGAATTATAAAAAAAAAGTTTAGTTTAAGTTGATAGTTTTTAGAGAAAATTGCCCACTGATAGAAGTATCTTAAAGTGGGCTTTTTTGTTTTTAGAAATATTGTTAATTGGTATTAATTACTTCCAGTTTTGCCCTTTTTGTTCTAAGGCAGCAATTAAAATATCTTTTTGACTTATTTGACCAACTAATTTCCCTTTTTTCACAATAGGAAAACGTCTTCGTTTAGAATCAATAAATTGCTTGGCTGCATCAAAAATATTAAGATTTCCATCAATAGTTTCAACATTTTTAACCATGTGATTTTCAACTATAGCGTCATTTAAAGGAAGGTTATAATATTTACTATCAGAAATTTGCTTGATACAATCTCCTTCAGAAATAACTCCTAATAACTCATTATCATCATTCACTACCGGACCTCCTGAAATTTTACGTTTAATAAGTGTTTGCATCACCTCAGCTATTGGTTGATTAGGCTTAAAAGTGATTAACTTTGTCGACATATAATCAGACACTAAAGCTGGTTTTAATTCTTCTTTTTTGGGTAATATTCTACGACCCTGAAAACTTTTAATTGCCATAATTGTACATTTTGATTTCGATAAATATAAGGATAAATTACTTAAAATAAAAGTATTATGTTTGTTAAACCTAATTATTTAAGACAAATCATGCCTTCAAAAAGATACAATTCCGTTATTTCTTTTTTAATTATTGTAGCTACAATTTATCTTAGTTTTTCTTCTTTAATGCCTAAAATGATTAGTGATGCAACAGTGCCATTAACAGAATTTTCTACAGAAAGAGCATTGGTTCACCTTAAAGAAATTTCAAAAAAACCTCATTATATAGGTACAAAAGAACATAAGAAAGTACGAGAGTATATCGTTGAGCAATTGCATAAATTAGGTTTGACTACTGAAATTCAGCAACAAGTAGCTATAAATAAAAAATGGCGTGCAGGTACTACTACACAAAATATTATTGCTAAAATAAAAGGGACTGACTCCTCAAAAAACCTACTGCTCTTAACGCATTATGATTCGGCTGTGCATTCATCTTTAGGTGCTAGTGATGCTGGTAGTGGTGTTGTGACTATTTTAGAAAGTTTACGAGCTTTCTTAGCTAAGAATAAACAACCCAAAAACGATATCATTATTTTAATTTCTGATGCTGAAGAAATAGGTTTATTAGGAGCTAGTGCTTTTGTAAATCATCATTCTTGGGCCAAAGATGTGGCATTGGTGTTGAATTTTGAAGCAAGGGGCAGTGGTGGACCAAGTTATATGTTGTTAGAAACCAATGGAGGTAATAAAAAATTGATTGAACATTTTGTGGCAACAAATCCTAAATATCCTTTAGCGAGTTCTTTAATGTATAGCATTTATAAAATGCTACCTAATGATACTGATTTGACAATTTTTAGGGAAGATGGCGATATTGAAGGTTATAATTTTGCTTTTATTGACGATCATTTCGATTATCACACTGCTCAAGATTCTTATGAAAGGTTAGATAAAAACACCTTAGAGCATCAAGGTTCTTATTTAATGCCTTTGCTTACTTATTTTGCTGATGCTGATTTGTCAAATTTAAAATCTAATGCCGATTATGTGTATTTTAATTTACCATACATTGGCATAGTGTATTATCCATTTTCATGGATAACACCATTATTAATTGTACTATCTCTATTATTTTTAGGATTGTTAATTTATGGATTTACAAAGCAAAAAATAAAATTTAAAAGTTTATTAAGCGGATTTACACCTTTATTATTATCATTAGTTATTTCTGGTCTAATTACCTTTTATGGATGGAAGTTGTTACTTAAAATTCATCCTCAATATCAAGATATTTTACACGGTTTTACGTATAATGGACATTGGTATATTGCAGCTTTTTCTGCCTTAACCTTGGGCATTTGTTTTGTAATTTATAAAAAATACTTCAACAAAGAAGATACTTTAAATTTAATGATTGCTCCAATTTTTATGTGGTTACTCATTAATATTGCTATAGCATACTATTTAAAAGGAGCTGCGTATTTTATTATGATATTGTTTTATGGTGTGTTTTCAATGGTACTATACTTATTCTCAAAAAAAGAGAATCTATCTATCCTGTTGACAGTATTGTCAATTCCTATAATCATCATTTTTGCACCACTAGTACAAATGTTACCCGTTGGGTTGGGCTTAAAAATGTTGATGGTTAGTAGCGTACTAATTGTGCTGCTTTTCGGGATGTTAATTCCTGTTTTTTCACAATACAAAAATCATAAAAATTTAGGGAGGTTATTTATTGTTTTGGCTATTGTAATTTTTATTTCAGCATCCTTTAAATCAACATATTCTGTTGATGAGAAACAACCTAATAGTATGATGTATGTATTAGATGTCGATAAAAATGAAGCCTATTGGGCAAGTTATGACAAGCATATAGATGAGTTCACAAAACAATTTTTAGGAGATAATCCAACAGAAGGTTCTTATGACAGTCTATCAACTTATAGTAAATATGGTACAAACATTCAATGGCATAAAAAGGCCGAAGTAAAAACAATTATACAGCCAATCATTGAAATGGTAAAAGACACTTTAATAGCAAATAAAAGAAGTATTCATTTAAAAATTAAGCCTCAAAGAGTTTCTAATAGGATAGAGTTGATTTCAAAAAACCCGATTTTAATTGAATCTTTTAAAGTAAATGGTCAACCCTATAAGAAATATGATAATGAGGAGTATGTAGTCGCATTGAGAGATCACGGCAAGACTGTTTTGAGTTATTATTTAGCATTAGAAAATGAAATATTAGACATTGAAATGACAATTGTTGACCCTGTACAACCTGAGTTTTTTATTTACGAAACTTCATACGATTTATTAGAAAGTATGCATTTTAATTTTAAACCTAGAAGTGAAAGTATGATGGCGACCCCTTTTGTAATTAATGATGCGATTGTGGTAAAAAAACAAATAAATTTAGACTAAAAGATTTATATTAGCGGACTTAAACAACGATTTTTATGATAACAATTAACGATTTTAATTTTGAAAACAAAAAAGCACTAATAAGAGTAGATTTTAATGTTCCTTTAGATGAGGACTTTAAAATAACAGACCCTACTAGAATTGAGGCAGCAAAACCTACCATTATAAAAATTTTAGAAGATGGTGGTAGTTGTGTATTGATGTCGCATTTGGGTCGTCCAAAAGGAGTAAGTCCAGAGTTTTCTTTATCTCATATTGTTGATACAGTTAGTGAAGTGATTGGTGTGCAAGTAAAATTTGTAGCTGATTGTATTGGTGAAGATGTTGAAAAAGCTGTTGCTGAATTAGAAATAGGCGAAATTTTATTATTAGAGAATTTACGTTTTCACAATGAAGAAAAATCAGGAGATATTTCTTTTGCAGAGCAGTTGTCTAAGTTAGGAGATATTTATGTAAATGATGCTTTTGGTACGGCTCATCGTGCACATGCATCAACAACTATTGTTGCACAATTTTTTACTGATAAAAAATGTTTTGGCTTGTTATTAGCCAAAGAAATAGAAAGTTTAAATGCAGTTTTAAACAATAGTCAAAAACCTGTTACGGCCATTATTGGAGGTGCAAAAGTTTCTTCAAAAATTGATGTGATAAAAAACATAATTGACAAAGTTGATAACATCATTATTGGTGGTGGTATGGCGTATACTTTTATCAAAGTAAAAGGAGGTAACATAGGCGATTCAATTGTTGAAAATGATAAATTAGACATTGCTCAAGACATCTTAAATCTTGCAAAATCTAAAAATACACGTATTCATTTGCCAATAGATGTAATTGCTGCAGATGCTTTTAGTGAAGATGCAAACACTCAAGTATGCGACATTTATAATATTCCTGATGGATGGCAAGGCTTAGATTCAGGACCTAAAACTAACGTTGGTTTTTCATTTATTATAGTAGAATCTAAAACTATTTTATGGAATGGACCCATTGGTGTTTTTGAAATGCCAGCTTTTGCAAAAGGTACTAAAGAACTAGGGCATGCTATTGCTGATGCAACTGCTGATGGTGCTTTTTCACTCGTAGGTGGAGGTGATTCTGTTGCGGCTGTGAAACAATTCGGCTTCGCTGATAAAGTAAGTTATGTATCTACTGGTGGTGGTGCCATGCTTGAAATGTTAGAAGGAAAAACCTTACCAGGTATTGAAGCTATTTTGAGTTAGAAGACAGGGCATTGAAGTTTGTTTATTTTGAGTGATCTTGTCATTCCGACAGAGAGAGGAACGAACGACGAGGAATCTCTTATCTTACACTAATTAACAAACAACATTATACATGAAATACACCACACTCCCACACACCAACATCAAAGTCAGTAAAATATGTTTAGGCACCATGACTTTTGGTGAGCAAAACACCGAAGTAGATGGGCATGAACAGATGGATTATGCCATAGACCAAGGTGTAAACTTTTTT
>JAJRPL010000102.1 GCA_024280815.1 Bacteroidota bacterium | reverse complement strand
TTTCAAAAGCCCCGTAATTAGATATTAATTTTTGACCACCTCTATCTATAATAATATCAGCAGCATCTTGAGCTAAATAAATATGTTTTCTGAGTTTAACCGTTTTATTGACTTCTTTTTTTCGAGTACCATCTTCACTTAGTATGATTCCTTTTAAGGTGATTTCCTCATCTTGATTTATATAGGATAAAGCTCCGATTGGTGACGAACAACCCCCTTCTAATAATCGTAAAAATTTCCGCTCAACGTTGGTACAAATTTCTGTTTCTTCATGATTCAACTTTGCACATGCTTCTTTACAGTATTCATCTTCTTCAAGTGCTGTAATCATAACGGCCCCTTGACCTGGTGCTGAAATCATCCAACTTAGTGTAAGTAGGTTTTCAGGATTAACCCCAATACGTTTTAATCCTGCGGCAGCGAAAATAGCTCCATTCCAATCCTCATTATCTTTTAATTTTTTGAGTCTTGTATTAACATTGCCTCGCAACCCAACAACTTTATGAGAAGGATAACGATCTAACCATTGTGCTTTACGACGTAAACTACCTGTAGCAATAATAGCATCTTTTTGAGCCAAAAATTCTTCATTGTCTTTAAAAACTAAGACATCTTCAGAAGGACCTCGTTTTAAAACAGCCGCCTGAATAATACCTTTGGGCAAGGCTGTTGGTACGTCTTTTAAGGAATGTACAGCAATATCAATATCATTATTTAACATAGAAATATCTAAATTTCTAGTAAAAACACCTGTAATACCTAATTCGTAAATGGGTTTATTTAAGACCAAATCTCCAGTAGCTTTGATAGGTACTAATTCGGTTTTATAGCCTAAATATTCTAATTGTTCTTGTACAATTTTGGCCTGCCACATAGCCAACTCGCTATCTCGAGTACCTATTCTAATCGTTTTACTCATCGTTTACTTTTCTAGCTGAAAAACTTTAGAAATTAACGCCATACTTTCTTCTGATGATGTTGTATTTTCTTTTAAATGATTGGCAAATTGTTTGGTTATTTTCTGAACAATTCTATCAGATAATAACACAGCTTGTTCTTCATTAAAATTTGAAATATTCTTACGTTGATAATCAATTTCTTCTAATTGAATCTCTTCTAATTTTTGTTTTAAAGCTTTAATTGTAGGGGCAAATTTACGCGTTTCTAACCAAGCAATAAATTTTTCTTTATTTTCTTTAATAATTGCTTCTGCTAAGGGAACTTGCGACTCTCTTCTCACCAATGTATCGTCAGTAATTTTTGAAAGATCATCTAAATGCACTAAATTAACATTTGACAATTCCAACACATCATTAGCTACGTTTTTTGGTATAGATAAATCTAAAATCAACAATTCTTTTTCTGTAGTGATGATGCTTTTTGTAATTGTAGGGTTTTGAGCACCTGTGGCTACAATTAATATATCAGTATTACAAATTTCAGTTTGTAAATTGGTATAATCTGCCACAGTTACATCGAGCTTATCTGCGACTTTCTCTGCCCTACCTTTAGTTCTATTTATCAGTGTAATTTTTTTATTCTGTGTATGCTTTACTAAATTATCGCAAGTATTTCTACCTATCTTTCCTGTGCCAAATAATAAGATGTTTTTATCAGAAATTTCTTTTACATTTTTCAGCATATACTGTACAGAAGCAAAAGAGACTGATGTGGCACCAGAACTTATTTCAGTTTCAGTCTTCACCAATTTACTCGCTCTAATTACACAATTCACCAACCTACCTAAATAGGTGTTTAGCAGATTAAATTTATTTGATAACGCTGCACTACTCTTTATCTGACCAATAATTTCAAAATCGCCCAATATTTGACTTTTTAGTCCTGTGCCTACTCTAAACATATGGTCAATTGCAGTATTATTTTTATAAATAGATGCAACTTTTTCAAATTCTTCAACAGTCCCTTTTGAGTACTGACACAGTAATTTTATCAATTGAAACGGATGCTCAGCAAAACCATAAATTTCTGTTCTATTGCAGGTAGATATTACCAAAACGCCATCAATACCTTCTGTAATAGCTTCTTTTAATAAATTTTCTTTAGCTGTTGAATCTAAACTAAAACGACCTCTTATTTCAGCATTGGCTTTTTCATAACTTAAGCCAATACAGTAAAAAGAATGATATTTTGTAGTGTGATTTTGCTTCATAAAAATTGAATCGAACAAAAGTATCATTACTAATTAGCAAAAAACAACGCTAAAAGGGTTATTTGTATCGTAAAAAGTTTTTTAGAATATTTTGAGGTGATTTTAACACGAAAGCTTATATTTACAGCGACTTAAGTGTAAGTACAATTTATTAATTTATAATAATTCTAAATAAAAAAATAAATACATGGCTGAGTTAAGCTTAAAAAATAACGATAAAAGTTCTATTCAGAAAAAAGAAATTGAAAAAGGTATTTATATGCTGAAATTTCAAAACAATAGTGCGAAAATTCAAACCTTTCAACATCAAATAGATAGTAGGTATATTCAATTTCATTATTGTTTAAAAGGTAGTTCAAAATTTTATTTTAACAATGGAAATTATGCTTTTGATGTAGATAAAGAGAATTCTTTATTATTATACAATCCACAAACCGATTTACCTTTACATTTAGAATTAGAAGAAAAATCTTGGATAGTTTCTATATTAATTTCTATTAAAACATTTCATTCTCTATTTTCTGAAGAATCAGATTATATCCATTTTTTAAGCGATGATAATAAGGATAAAAAGTATTATGATACAAAACCCATATCGCCTTCTAAAATTGTAATTTTAAATCAGATGATGAATTACAATCTACATCCTTCAGTTGAAAAACTATATTTAAAAGCAAAAATTTATGAATTATTAAGTCTTTATTTTAACAAAAGTGAAGATGCTGACATAGAACAATGTCCGTTTTTAGTTGACGAGCAAAATGTATTGAAAATTAGGCAAGCAAAAGATATTGTTATTTCTAACATTACAGAACCACCTAGTTTACAAGAATTAGCCAATGAAGTAGATCTTAATTTAAAGAAGCTAAAAGAAGGATTCAAACAGATTTATGGCGATTCTGTTTATAGCTTTTTATTTGATTACAAAATGGAAGTGTCTAGAAAACTATTAGAGACTAAACAATACAATGTAAATGAGGTTGGCTTAAAAGTTGGCTATAGTACTTCAAGTCATTTTATTGCAGCCTTTAAGAAAAAATATGGCACAACACCTAAAAGATATCTTACAGCATTACAGTCTTAAATGAAACAATTAAACCACAACGAAATACAAAATAAGCAGAAAAAATTTCCTATCACCATAATTTGTGATGCAATACGAACGCCTGAAAATATAGGCATGTGTTTTCGTGTTGCTGAAAGTTTTGGA
>JAJRPL010000101.1 GCA_024280815.1 Bacteroidota bacterium | reverse complement strand
ATTTCCCATTTCTGGGAATAATGAAACCTCTGAATAATCATACCCTAAATTATTATAAGTCTGTCCTTGATTGTGAAAAGGTAATAATTCAAAATTATCTTTTCGTAAAAAATTAAATTTATAAGCTTTTTTAATGGTTAAGGTGGTGTCTATATATGTGGAGTCGTTGGTGTAAGAAATCACTTTATAATCAGTATAATGTGTTTTTCCACTGAGTTGAATATCTAACATTCCCTCATCTTTTATCGAATCTCTTTGACTCATGTCAAATCCGTTATTAGCCCTGTTTGGTCTAGTTGGATTAATTTGAGATTGTATCCTTAACGAAAAGAATATAATAATGATAAGTAAAAAATACTTGTGCATAAATAAACAATTGAGGCAAAGGTAAACAATTGGTTTGAAAATATTTTGCCAAAAAAATGTTATAAATTCGTAATTACTGTTATTTTTGAGTTCTATGTTAAAACTAAAATTTTCAAAATTCAAGCTAGAAGCAGGCACAGATGAGGCAGGTCGTGGTTGCTTGTCTGGACCGGTAGTTGCAGCTGCAGTAATTTTACCTAAAAAATTTAAGCATCCATTTTTAAACGATTCAAAATTACTTACTGAAAGACAGCGAGTAGAGCTTAAACCTATCATTGAAAAGAATGCCTTGGCATTTGCTGTAGCTTTTGTATGGCAAGACAAAATTGATGAAATTAATATTTTACAAAGCTCTATATTGGCAATGCACAAAGCTATTGACCAACTTAGTGTTATTCCAGAATTTATTATTGTTGATGGTAATAAATTTAATCCTTATAAAGATATTCCACATCAAACCATTGTGAAAGGAGATAGTAAATACAAAAGTATTGCAGCCGCTTCTGTGTTGGCAAAGACGTATCGTGATGAGTTTATGGAGAAGATTGACCTAGATTTTCCTGAATACAACTGGAAACAAAATAAAGGCTATCCTACAAAACAACACAGAGCTGCAATTAGAGAGTTTGGTGCTACAAAGCACCATAGAAAATCTTTTAAATTATTACCTGAGCATTTATAATTTAACCTATAAGTTTTCGTTAAATAAGAAAAAAGTCGTATATTTGAGGTCAAATGTCTTAATTATGAGTTCTGAAAAAAATATGATACTGATTTTAGTAAAGAAGTAACTTCTATAGTTAAAGAAGTTGCCGTAGTTTATAACATTGATACTACAAATAAAAAGATAAGCTACACTGACTTTTTAAGTAATAAAATGTTGATTGTGCATTCTATTAGAAAAGGCATTTCCTACTCTTTTTTTAATAAAATTAAAAATAATTCTCCTTTTACAGATATAGAATGGGCAGACTTTTTAAATATTTCTACAAAATCTTTACAGCGTTATAAAAATGAAAAAAGGTTTGTTTTTAAACCAATTCATTCTGAAAAAATCATTGAGTTAGCTGAAGTTACTAATTTTGGTAATACCGTTTTTGACACCACTAAAGATTTTTATTCTTGGTTAAAAACTACTTCTATTGCTTTGGGTTCTATGAAGCCTTTAGAATTATTAAAAAATTCTTACGGTAAAGAAATGGTAATGGAAGAACTCAATCGTATTGACCAAGGTATTTTTGTGTAATGTTAGTTTTTAGGCTTTCTCGGAAAAAATTTGCTTCTGAGTTATCAGGAATTGGTGCTTCAAAATCGGGTAATAGGTGGAATTCTAAAGGTACAGAAATTATTTATTGTGCAGATAGTAGAGCCTTGGCAATGGCAGAAGTTTCTGTGCATTTAAGTTTGGCAACCTTGCCTAAAGATTTTGTAATGTTAGAAATTAATATTCCAAATACAGTTGCTATTCAGGTTTTTAGCAAAAAAAATCTTCCAGAAAATTGGAATGCTTTTCCACACACGTATAAAACTCAAAAAATTGGTGATGATTTTATGTATTCTAGAAAAGGATGTGTTTTAAAAGTGCCTTCAGCAGTTGTTAAAGGTGATTTTAATTATTTGATAAATCCTAATCATAAAGATTTTAAGAAAATTAAAATCACGAATTCTTATAATTTTCCTTTTGATAATAGGTTGTTTTTGTAGACTTAGTAAAATTAAAAAATAGCATCTTTTTTAAAGAGAATTTAGGCTGTGAACTCTTACATTTGCCATCTAAATTTCACAAGCATGATTAATCGTAAGAACGCATCCATTTCAAAATTCATTATCCATAAAGTAGGGAATAAATTTAATGACACAAAAAATGCATTTTCAGAAACTGTTGTCGATTTTGATGAGGTAAGTTATAATTTAATGCTGTCATTTTTATTAAAACCCTTTACCAGTGCGGTACAAAGTTTTAGATTTAACCATCATGCAGATATTAGCTTGAATGAAATAAATAGTTATTCTGAACAAATTTTTAATGATAAGGAAGCTTTTGTAGAAGCTTCAAAGCATGTGGTTACGCATTTGTTTGAGCAATCTAATTCTGCACAAATAAAAACAGGCGATGTTATTGTTGTTCATTTTGAAGGAATTCAATACAATGACATGGAGGTTGATGCTATTGGTATTTTTAAGATTGAGAATAAGATTAATTATTTTCAAACCTATCTTGAAAATAAAACGTATGAGGTGTTGGTTCAAAAAGGAATTAGTTCAAAAAAACTAGATAAAGGTTGTTTGATTTTAAATACTAGTGATGGTGAAGGTAAGGTTGTTTTGAGTGTAGATAATAATAGTTACGATGCACAGTATTGGACCAATCATTTTCTGAATATCAAATATGCAGATGATTATAATCAACATACAAAAAACTATATAGAACTTTGTAAAGATTTCTCTGAAGAAGTACTGAAAACAGAATATGGAACTCAAGAAAAAAGTACTTTTTTAGCAAAAACAATTGATTATTTTAAAGAAAACGAAGTGGTAACCATTGAAGGCTTTAAAGATGAAGTTTTTGAAGATGAGAAGTTCAAATCACAATTTGATGATTATAAAAAAGAATTTGAAAGTGAACAAGGTCTTTTAATCCGTAATCAGTTTGATGTGTCTGATGCGGTTGTGAAAAAACAGAAGCAAAAAATAAAAACAGAAATAAAGTTAGATACCAATATTCAAATTAAACTAGATATTGATGCTCCTGATGCTTCTAGTGAATATTTAGAATTGGGTTATGATGAAGAACGGAAAATGAGGTATTATAAAGTTTATTTTAATGAGGAAAAATAGAGTGCATTATTTGTTGTGATGCAACATAAAATTTAGCCTTTCTCCTTCGGAGAGAGAGGTTGGAGAGAGGCTCCAAAAAGTTCTCCAAAATATTTTAAAATTTTCTCTTTCACTTAAGCTATATCTACTTTTTTACTTAGTTCTACTTCCATAGAAGTAACTGCTTTACCACGAATACCACAAGGGATAATATGGTCAAAATAGCCTAAGTTGGTATTTACATTCAAGGCAAAACCATGCATGGTTACCCAGCGACTGCTACGTACACCTAAGGCACAAATTTTACGAGCAAATGGCGTACCTACATCTAGCCAAACTCCAGTTTCACCATCACTACGTTCTCCTTTTATACCATATTCAGCCAATACTAAAATCATGGTTTCTTCTAAAAAACGCAAGTATTTATGAATATCAGTAAAGAAATTCTCTAAATCTAAAATAGGATAACCTACTATTTGTCCGTAACCATGATAAGTTATATCACCACCTCTATCTACTTTGTGATATGAAATTCCTTTATCAGAGAGTTGTTTTTTTGAAAGCAATAAATTGTTGATGTCGCCACTTTTCCCTAAGGTATATACATGAGGATGTTCTACAAATAAAAAATGATTGTCCGTTTTTAGATTTCCATTTTCTGCCCTGTTTTTTTTCTTTACAGTTATAATATCATCAAATAACTGCTTTTGATAGTCAAAAGTATTGGCATAGTCTTTAATACCTAAATCTTGTATGTAGATTGTTTTATTCATTATTCTTTTGTTAGAAAGGAGTAAATTATTGATTATTTTTTATTCAAAATAATTAAAGCTGCTAAAACACCTGGTATCCATCCAAGAACAGTTAAAATTAAAGTAATAATCACAGAGCCACAACCTTTGTCTATTACAGCTAAAGGCGGACAAATAATACAAAGTAATACTCTAAAACATCCCATAATAATTTAGTTTACAAAGATAGTAGAATTCTATCTACTAATCTGACGTATTTTTGACAATTTTGTTACAGGTTTTCTTCTTGAAATTATAGTATATTTGTCCGCTAATAAAAACTACTTAAAATGCAACTTTCTGAGCAAGAAATCGTAAGACGAGAAAAATTACAAAAATTACGTGAGTTGGGTATCAATCCATATCCTGCCGATTTATTTCCTGTAAATCATACTTCCAAACAAGTAACAGATGATTATAAAGAAGGTAAAAAGGTGATTGTTGCAGGTCGTTTGATGTCTCGTTCTATTCAAGGAAAAGCATCTTTTGCTCAATTGCAAGATGGTGAAGGGAGAATGCAAGTTTATTTTAATAGAGATGAAATATGTACTGGTGAAGATAAATCATTGTACAATGATGTTTTTAAGAAACTAATTGATTTAGGTGATTTTATTGGTATTGAAGGAGAAATGTTTACTACTAAAGTTGGTGAAAAAACAGTACGAGTAAAAGAGTTTAAGCTATTGAGTAAAGCTTTAAAACCTTTACCAATGCCTAAAGAAAAAGATGGTGTGGTGTATGATGCTTTTACAGATCCTGAATTGCGTTATCGTCAGCGTTATGCTGATTTGGTGGTGAACCCACATGTGAAAGAAGTGTTTGTGAAACGGACAAAATTATTCAATGCGATGCGTCAATTTTTTAATGATGCAGGTTATTTTGAAGTAGAAACGCCAATATTACAACCTATTCCTGGTGGAGCAGCAGCAAGACCATTTATTACACATCACAATAGCTTAGATATACCTTTGTATATGAGAATTGCCAATGAATTGTATTTGAAAAGATTAATTGTGGGCGGATTTGAAGGTGTGTATGAATTTTCTAAAAATTTCCGTAATGAAGGGATGGACAGAACGCATAACCCTGAGTTTACTGCTATGGAAATTTATGTGGCGTATAAAGATTACAATTGGATGATGGAGTTTGTTGAAAAACTTTTAGAGCATTGTGCAATTGCCGTTAACGGAACTTCAAAGGCTACTTTTGGTGAGCATAAAATAGATTTTAAAGCTCCTTATAAAAGGATAACTATGACTGATTCTATCAAAGAATTCACAGGTTTTGATATTACAGGTAAAACAGAAGAAGAATTATTTACTGCTGCTAAAGGCATGGGAATTGATGTTGATAAAACCATGGGTAAAGGCAAGTTGATTGATGAAATTTTTGGTGAAAAATGTGAAGGCAATTATATTCAACCTACATATATTACTGATTATCCTAAAGAGATGAGTCCGTTATGTAAAGAGCATAGAGAAAATCCTGAATTGACAGAACGTTTTGAATTGATGGTTTGTGGTAAGGAAATTGCCAATGCCTATTCTGAATTGAATGACCCTATAGATCAACGAGAGCGTTTTGAACATCAATTAAAATTGGCTCAAAAAGGTGATGATGAAGCTACAGAATTTATTGACTATGATTTTTTACGTGCCTTAGAATACGGTATGCCACCAACTTCTGGTTTGGGTATTGGTATGGATAGGTTGATTATGTTTTTAACAAATAATCAATCCATTCAAGAAGTGCTATTTTTTCCTCAAATGCGACCAGAGCGGCGAGTCGTCGCAGACATTCAATTGAGTGATGATGAGAAGGTGGTCTTTAAAATACTTCAAAAAGCAGAAAAAATAACCTTGGGCGATTTAAAAACACAATCAGGTTTGTCGAATAAAAAATGGGATAAAACCATAAAAGGATTAACCAAACACAAATTGGCTTCTGTAACTAAAACAGATGAAGGTTTGTTTGTAAAGGTGGTTTAATGTTAATACAACATCATTTTTGTCCTATGACTTCAGGAGTAGGAATCTAGAATTAATTTTCTTTTTAAGATTGATGTAAATTGAAGCTTCTAAAATTTATCCTTAGATTTACGGGTATTAAAAATAATACTATTTAATGAGCTCAGCTAATTTAATTCAACGGATAGGTCTTTTGTTAGGGCCAACAGTTTTCATAGTAACATTATTGTATTTTCATCCTGAAGGTTTGTCAAAAGAGGCAAATGCAGTACTTGCTTCTGTGTTTTGGATTGCCATTTGGTGGATCACCGAAGCGATTCCAATTGCAATTACAGCTCTATTGCCCATTGTATTGTTTCCCCTTTCGGGAGGATTGAGTTTGACGGAAACTACAGGTTCTTTCGGCCATAAATATATTTTTTTATTTATGGGAGGCTTTATGATTGCTATCGCTATTGAAAAATGGAATTTACATAAAAGGATAGCTCTAAATATCATTAATATAATAGGTACAGATGTTAGTAAAATTATTTTGGGTTTTATGCTAGCAACTGCTTTTCTTTCTATGTGGATTTCTAATACAGCCACATCAGTAATGATGTTACCTATTGGCAT
>JAJRPL010000100.1 GCA_024280815.1 Bacteroidota bacterium | reverse complement strand
TTATCCTTCTAGTTCTAAAGTAGAAGAAGCTTCTTTTTTATTAGCCCATAGTTATTATTTAGCATCACCAAAATCTAGTAGAGATCAAGCGAATACACATAAAGCATTGACTGAACTTCAAAATTTCATCGATAAATTTCCTGAAGGAGATAGAATAAAAGAAGCGAATAAATATCATGATGAGCTTACCAATAGATTGGAAAAAAAATCATTTGACATTGCTAAGCAATATTATACTACTGAGAAATATCAAGCTGCAATTATGGCATTTGATATTTTTATTGAAGATAACTTCGGTACTGATTATAAAGAAGAAGCTTTAGCATATAAATTCTTAGCTTCATATGAGTTGGGTATGAATAGTATTTTATCAAAAAAAGAACAAAGAATTGATAATGCTATTGCAGCATATAATAGATTAATAAAGAGTTTCCCTAAATCGGATAGATTAAATAAATTATCTTCTAAATTTGAGGAATTAAATAAAGAGTTAAAAACAACAAAAGAAATTTACGCTAAATATACTAATAATGGATTATAAGAATTCTGAAGCACCGTTAACAACAATTACTTACGACAAAACTAAAATTGAAGCACCTACTCAAAATATTTATGAGTCTATTTCAATTATGGCAAAAAGGGCCAATCAAATTAGTGAAGATATTAAAAAAGAACTTATTGATAAGCTAGAAGAGTTTGCTACGCATAATGATAGTTTAGAAGAAGTTTTTGAAAATAAAGAACAAATTGAAGTTTCTCGTTTTTATGAAAAATTACCTAAGTCCACGGCTATTGCTGTTGATGAATGGTTAAATGGTAAAATATATCATAGAAATCCTGAAAAAGAATCAGATACTAATAAATAATGTCAGTTGTAAGCGGTAAAAATATTCTTCTGGGGGTAACCGCAGGAATTGCTGCTTATAAAACAGCATATTTAGTTAGACTTTTTATAAAAGCAGGAGCACATATCAAAGTTGTCATGACTCCTGCTTCTAAAGATTTTGTAACACCCTTAACATTATCTACACTCTCTAAAAATCCAGTTCATTCAACGTTTTATACTAAAGAAGATGAAAATGAATTGTGGAATAATCATGTCGATTTAGCCTTATGGGCAGATTATTTTGTAATAGCTCCTGCCACAGCCAATACCTTGTCTAAAATGGCTAATGGTACATGTGACAACTTACTATTAGCAACCTACCTTTCTGCAAAATGTAAAGTTTATTTTGCCCCAGCAATGGATCTAGACATGTATAAACATTCATCAACCTTAGATAATTTAAAGAAATTAGAAAGCTATGGTAATGTTATGATTCCTGCTGAAAGTGGAGAGCTGGCAAGTGGTTTACATGGGGAAGGAAGAATGGCTGAACCAGAAAACATCCTTTCTTTTATAGAAAAAGAAATTTTATCAGGTTTACCTTTAAAAGGAAAAAAGATACTGATTACTGCAGGTCCAACTCATGAAGCAATTGACCCTGTTCGATTTATAGGGAATCATTCCTCTGGTAAAATGGGATTTGAATTAGCAAAAGAAGCTGCTAATTTAGGGGCAGAAGTAATATTAGTTAGTGGTCCATCCAATGAAAATGTAAATCATGCGTTTATAGAAAGAGTAGATGTTATTAGTGCAGATCAAATGTATAAAGCTGTTCATCAACATTATAAAGTTTGTGATATTGCCATTTTATCAGCAGCAGTAGCAGACTTTAAACCGTCTAATATTGCATCAAATAAAATCAAGAAAAAATCAGCTGTATTAGCTATAGAGCTTACACAAACTAAAGATATTTTAGCATCTTTAGGTAAAGAGAAGAAACATCAGTTTTTAGTTGGTTTTGCTTTAGAAACGAATAATGAATTAGAAAATGCAAAAGGCAAGTTACATCGTAAAAATTTAGATTTAATTGTGTTGAATTCTTTGAATGATGAAGGTGCAGGGTTTAAAAAAACCACGAATAAGGTAACTATAATTGATGCTGAAGATAATTGCACTGAATTTAAAATGAAGTCAAAAACAGCTGTAGCTAAAGATATTTTTAATGAAATACTTAAAAGATACCATGCGTAAATTAGTATATATATTCATTTTTTGTAGTGTTCTTCAAATGAAAGGGCAGGAGTTAAACTGTTTGGTTATTGTTAATGCTGAGCAAATTCAAAATGTCAATACACAAGTTATTGATAATTTGCAAAGTTCAATTTCTGAATATATAAATAATACAAAATGGACAAATAAAAAATATAAATCGCATGAAAGGATAAACTGTGCAATTACTTTAAACCTAATTGAGCAACCTTCATCAGGTGAGTTTAAAGGCAATATTCATGTTATTGCGTCTAGACCCGTTTATAATTCAACATATCAAAGTCCTATTTTTAATTATAAAGACAATAATTTATCCTTTTCCTTTAATGAATTTGATAAATTAATTTATAACGAGAATAGTTTTGAATCTAATTTAATTTCAATACTTACTTTCTATGTTTATACCATATTAGGAATGGACGGAGATACTTTTGCTTTAAATGGTGGTGATATTTTGCATAAGAAAGCAGAACAAGTTGTAAATTTAGCTCAGCAGGGAGGTTTTTCAGGCTGGAATAGGGTAGATGGTAACAATACAAGGTATCAATTAAATGAAAACTTACTTTCGCAAACGTTTAAAGATTTTAAAGCTGTAATGTATGATTATCATTTAAATGGATTAGATTTGATGAGTGATGATAAAAAAGAAGCGAAAAATAATATTGCCAATGCTATAATAAAACTGAAGAATATATATAATGCACGACCTAATGCATTTTTATTAAGAGTGTTTATGGATACTAAATCTGATGAAATTATGGATATTTTTTCTGGTGGACCAAGAAGTAATGATGCTATGAAACTTAAAGAAACACTGCTTAGAATTTACCCAACTTATAATGAAAAGTGGGAAGAAATTAAAACCTAATAAAAATATTTTTTCACAAAAAACACTTAAATTTGAAGAGTGAACTATTTTTTATCCGCTTAATCAAATTTAATAAATGCTAGCATCACTTTCCATAAAAAATTATGCTCTTATAAACCATTTAGAAATAAATTTTCAAAATGGCTTCTCAATTATTACTGGTGAAACAGGTGCTGGGAAATCTATCCTTTTAGGAGCTTTATCATTAATCTTAGGAAAAAGAGCTGATTTATCTAGCTTAAAAAATAAAGAGAAGAAATGTATTATTGAAGGTGAATTTTTAATAGATACGTTTAATTTACAGTCCTTTTTTGAGGCAAATGATATAGATTTTGAAGAAAATACAATTATTAGACGTGAAATTTTGCCTAGCGGTAAATCGCGAGCATTTATTAATGACACGCCAACTACTCTCTCAGTTTTATCTACTTTAAGTGAAAAATTAATTGATGTGCATTCTCAGCATCAAACCTTGCAATTGGCAGATGCAAGTTTTCAATTTTTAATTATTGATGCTTTAGCTAAGAATACTAAAGTTATAGATTCGTACAAAAAATTATTAAAAACATACAAAAGCTTAACTATTGAATTACAAGAAGTGTTGACGCACCAAGCTGAAGCTAAAAATCAATATGACTATAATTCCTTTTTATTGAATGAATTGGTTGAAGCAGATTTTAAATTAGATGAACAACAATTTTTAGAAAACACCTTAGAAGAACTTAATCATATTGAAGAGATAAAATCTAATTTAGTTGAAGCTAGTCAATTATCTAATAAAGAAGATGTTGGTCTATCTGAAGGATTGAGAAAATATGCAGCGACACTTCAGAAGTTAAGTAGTTTTAGTAAAACATATAATGAACTTTCTGATAGAGTTTCAAGCTTAAAAATTGACTTTGAAGATATTGTTAACGAACTTGAAAAGGCGAGTAGTGAATCTTTAGAAGGTGGCTCTAAAGATATTGACTATTATAATGATAGATTGCAATTGTTATATGCATTGCAAAATAAACATCAAATAAGTACCATAGATGAACTTGTCGTAAAACAAGAATATTTAACTAAAATAGTAAGTACTGTTGATAATGCTGAAGAAATTGTTGAAGCAAAAAAAAGAGAAATTGCTATAATAGAGAAAAAACTCAACGAGTATTCAACAACTATCCATAATAATAGAGAAAAGGCTATCCCTAAATTAATTAAGCAGCTGGAGAATCTTTTAAAGCAGTTGGAGATGCCCAATACAACTTTTAAGATAGATTTATTGAAGAAAGATGAGTTTTTATCGAATGGTAAAAATGAATTAGATTTTTTAATTTCTACAAATAAAAGCAATAGTTATGAGAGTTTAAAAAAAATTGCCTCTGGTGGAGAAATGTCAAGAATTATGTTAGCTGTAAAATCAATTTTATGTAATTATTCTAATTTACCTACCGTTATTTTTGACGAAATTGATACAGGAGTTTCAGGAGAGGTTTCTAATCGAATTGCTACAGTAATGATGAATATGAGTACTAACATGCAAGTCATTGCAATTACACACCTACCACAAATAGCTGCAAAAGGAGAACATCACTATAAAGTTTTTAAAACTGAAGAAAAAAATGAGACAATTACAAATGTCAAATTACTAACTTCTTCAGAAAGAATACAAGAATTGGCTGAAATTTTAAGTGGAAAAGACACTTCTGATTCAGCTATAACACATGCCAAACAGTTGCTAAATCTGTAAAATAGAAGCTATTAGTATAAATTCTATCTCAAAGTGTAATTTTCTAAAAAATAAAACCCACCTTAAGGCTTTTAAATCAATCAGTTAAGTGTTTGTTTTAATAAAAAGCATCCTTTGTATAATTTTTCATCATAATTAGCGTTTAATTTTAGTAAAACCCACTAATCAAAGAAATTATGAAAAGAAAAGCTGCCTTTAGAACTTTAATTATGTTTTTCTTCCTTTTTACAGGGCTAGTTAAAGCAGACCCAATATTATCACCACCAACCAATGATGATTGTGCTAATGCAACTACATTAACCGTAAATGCTGATTATTTATGTAATACAGTAACGCCTGGTACACTTGTAGATGCTACTGCTTCTACTGTTGCTACAGGTCAGAATACTTGTCCTAGTGCTGATACTAAAGCAAACGACGATGTTTGGTTTAAATTTGTGGCTACAGCGACAGTACATAGAGCTGAGCTATTGAATATTGCAGGGAGCCCAACGGATTTATATATGACTACTTATGATGCTGGAACCACTATTGATTGTTCAACAATGATTCCTATAAACTGTAGTGATTCTGATACAAATAATTTAACAGGTTTAACAGTTGGTAATACTTATATTATAAGAGTTTATAGTAACTCTACAGCTACAGGAGCCACTACAACTTTTAATATTTGTGTGGGGTCAATGCCTGAAGCACCTTCTAATGATGCATGTGAAAATGCTATAGTAATAACAAGTATGAATCATACGGCAAATTATGAAGCTATTTCAGCTACAAATAATTCAGGTTTTATTACATCAGCTGGATGTATAGGAATGAATGATGGGGTTTGGTTTAAAGTAACTGGTGCTGATGATGGAGGATTAATAAATGTTACAGCAACACCAACTTCTTGGGATATTGGAATTGCAGTATATACGGGTTCTTGTGGTTCTTTTACCTGTATAGAATCTGCTAATGTAGGAACTTTAAATGTTGTTGAAGGCTTGAGTTTTACTTCTGTAAAAGATGAAGTGTATTATATAAATATTGCTTACCCTAGCGGCACAAATGATTTGCCTGAAGGTACTTTTAATTTGACAATAGATCAAACATTATCAATAAATAAAATTCAAGCTAAAGGGTTTACTTATTATCCAAACCCAGTTAAAAATGTTCTAAAAATGAATGCCAATGAGCCTATTGAACAGGTTATATTATATTCAATTTTAGGAAAAGAGATTAAAAGAATTCAACAAAATGATATGCATGCTGAATTAAACCTTTACGGATTGCCAGCGGGTACTTACTTTGTAAAAGCTGTAATAGGTAATACAAGCGGTGCATTTAAGATTCTAAAAAAATAATTTAGAAAATAGTATAAATGTAAAAGGTTCTCTTAATTGAGAACCTTTTTTTGTTTACGATTACCTATATTTGAGTTATAAAACTTTTATCAATTTGGAGTTAAAATTTTCTATAATTATACCGGTATATAATCGCCCTGCTGAAATTAATGAATTGTTAGAAAGTCTAACTTTACAAGATTTTAAGGATGATTTTCAGGTAGTTATTATTGAAGACGGATCTGAAGTGTCATCAGAAAATATTGTCAACACCTATAATGATAAACTCAATATAGATTATTATTACAAAGATAATTCGGGGCCTGGTTTAAGTCGAAATTTCGGAATGCAAAAAGCTAGAGGTAATTATTTTATTATACTTGATTCTGATTGTATCTTACCAAACACCTATTTGAAAGAAGTTAAAAAAGAATTATTAACTAATTATACGGATGCCTTTGGTGGGCCAGATACCTCACACAAATCATTTACGGTTATTCAGAAAGCAATTAATTACACCATGACCTCTTTCCTAACAACAGGAGGGATTAGAGGGAAAAAAAACAGTGTAAATACTTTTCAGCCTAGAAGTTTTAATATGGGCATTTCAAAAGAAGTTTTTCAAAGAACAAATGGTTTTGGAAGTCAACGTTTTGGAGAAGATATTGATTTATCGTTACGATTAAAAGAGCAAAATTTCAACTCACAATTAATTCCTAAAGCCTTTGTATACCATAAACGAAGAACGACATTAAAACAATTTTTCAACCAAACTTTTAATTTTGGAGCGGCTCGTCCAATTTTAAATAAACAACACCCTAATACTTCTAAGATTACCTATTGGTTTCCCAGTTTGTTTGTTGTAGGCTTATTATTTTCAATAGTAAGTTGTTTTAGTGGTAACCCTTATTTTTTATGGTTTTATGGAGTGTATTTAAGTCTGATTTTTATAGATGCTTGTATCCTAAATAAAAATGTAGTAGTTGCAGGGTTAAGCGTTATTACTACACTAGTTCAGTTTTTTGGATATGGCTTAGGTTTTTTACGTTCTAGTTTTCGTTTGCATATTTTGAAAAAATCAATTACAACTACTTTTCCTAA
>JAJRPL010000099.1 GCA_024280815.1 Bacteroidota bacterium | reverse complement strand
ATTCTTCTTTTGTCATTAAAGTGTGTTTTAAAAAGTTAAAAATAATTACTTCAAAAGTTATTTCCAGAATATTTTTTGCTTTTTATAGAAGCAAAATATTCCAGAATAACTTTTTATTTACACACTTTAAAGGATGTTACCCTATCAATTAACGCCTTATTATTTTAAACCGTTTAGTATTATCTATCACTAAAAAATACACTCCTGGAGAAAATTGTAATTGATCTAAAACTATAGTACTAGACTCTTGTACTGTAGCTTCAATAGTTTTAATAATTTGTCCAGAAGTAGCAATTATAACAATGTGTTTATTTTTACCAATCTCTTCTTTATTAAATGGGATAGTAACAGAGGCTTTAAATGGGTTTGGAAACACTTCTTTTTCAAAAACTAATTCTTCCAATTGCTCTTCCTGTTCTTTCTGTTCCGCATACTGACAAGGGGAAATATGATCTAATAATACTTGAACTTTTGGAGGAATATTAGTTTCAAAAATTGACGTATAATGCCCCCAGTCTCCCCACTTACTAGGTTTACTAGAAAGTATGAAAGGCATTACTAAAGATACACCCCACGATTCCATATCATCAAGTACTTCATTATAAACTTCTGCCATTTGTAGAGACCTACTTGCCTCTATCATTTTAGCCAATAAGACTGGATTATCAATATTATTTCCAGCTACCATATGTGTACCTCCTTCATAAGTAATTATAGGTTTGTTATGGGCTTTTGCAAGATTAGCATGACCTTTCCACCAACCATCTTCACCAGCATTATTTTTGATATAGTTATACCATTCTCTGTTCAGAGCTACAAGGCTCTCAATAGTCGCATTACTTCCTAAAGCTTCTAATCTGTCTCTAAATAGGTGTTGAGGGTCTGTAACTCCCCAAGGATTATCTACACCAAAATAATGTGTTATTGCAAGTACATCCCAGTCATTATCATTCATAATTTCTATCCATTGTTCTGCTTTATAACGATGAGCCGTATGAGCTGGTAAAACACGCACAACTTTATCATCAGAATCATTATACACATTCATCCAGATCATATAAAGTTGTTTTGCTCTTAAAGCCGCTGCCTGATATACATTTTCTGCTGCAGGAAACTTTCCATTTTCAAAGTGTTTTAAAATCCACTGTGCCTGCTGAAAACCCCAATTCCAAATTTCATTAGAATATTCTATATAAATCACTAAATTAGGATCTAACTTTTCTTTAAACAGTTTTGCCATTTGCAACACATAATCATCACTAGCGTTATGCGGTATGTTGATCCAAATGTTTTTTCTGGCAGTATTTGCTATTGTGATTATCTTTTCATAAGACATCCCTTTTCTATTTATATCACTTCCTTCAGTATAGTAACCTGGAATGACACGATCCGCCCACTCTCTGAATCGTAAATACTCACTTAAATCTTCTTTCCACTCTTGTTTTTCTTTATCCCAATATTGATCAGAGGTTGTATCCCAATTATTAGTGTGTGTTAAATCCATTGTTCGCAAAACAGAAAAAGGAGTTATTTTTTCTAAAAATTCTTGATGTATTGGTTCAGCTTCATATACATCTAGATGTTTCTTCTGGACAGCTCTAATATTTCTTATATGTTTACCTTTAGGTGTACTGTTTATTTTAATTAATCCTATAGTTTCTTTTGTTACTTTAAAATTTATGTGTCCTTCTGCCTTTTTGAGACAAATTTTAAACTTTCAGTAAAAGAAATATCAGCCTCACTATCGTACAACAAAACATAATCACCAATTGGCATATAACCTCTAGCTGTTAATGCAGTCAGCACTACAATATCATTTCCATTAATTTTTTGAGGTAACTCTAAGGGGTATCCGTTTTCATCTGCGGCTAGTAAATGTGCTTCTTCTGTATTCCAAGGGCCTCCTTGATAGGTGGTCACCCACTGACTTTTATAAAGTGCATAATCTTTAAAAATTTGTTGAGAGCTCCAATAATTTCCGTCAGCTAGGCCCATACCCACTTTCATATAAGATTCATCACAATTTTGAGCATAAAATCCATTTATGGTAATAAAAAAAGTAATACTGTTATTTTAAAATGACTAGTATTCATTGTAACTATTTTTTAGATTAGATTTTAAGTGATTTAATACAAACCTTTATTAGCTTCAATAAGGTTTATTATATTTTCTACAGAACCATTAGTATGTAATTTATCTTCTGGTGTATTTTTACAATAATCAACCAATAAATCAACCGTAGATGTTGCCACATGCATGCGTGTATCTGATGACGCATAATAAATAAACACTTTTCCGTCTTCATCTACTATCCATCCGTTACTAAACAAGACATTACCTACATCTCCAATGATTTCTTCATCATTCGGAGCCATTCAATAGCCTCCTGGTTGGTGGATAACTTTAGTAATATCATTCAAATCTGTCATAAACATGTACAAAACATAACGTAACCCTGCTGCGTTATTACGAACTCCATGAGCCAAATGCAACCAACCTTCTTTTGTTTTTATTGGCGATGGACCTTGTCCGTTTTTAAGTTCATAAACAGTATGGTATTTTTTATCATTAATAATTACTTCATCTTTCACTTCAGGATTTGCCATATCATCAACAAAACCCAGGCCTATACCTCCACCAAAGCCCGTTTCTATAAATCCGTCTTGAGGTCTCGTATAAATTGCATACTTACCATTGACAAATTCAGTATGTAAAGTTACATTTCTTTGTTGTTCAGAAGATGATATTAAATCGGGTAATCGCTCCCAATTTTCCATATCTTTTGATCGGATAATTCCTGCATTGGCTACAGCCATTGAAGTATCACCACTCGGAGCATTTGGATCTTTACGCTCGGTACAGAAAACACCATAAATATAACCATCTTCATGAGCTATAAAACGCATGTCATAAGCATTGATATCAGGATTTTCGGTTTGTGGTAAAACTAAAGGTTTATCCCAAAATTTAAAATTATCTATTCCGTTAGCACTTTCAACAAATGCAAAGAAAGATTTTCGGTCAGAACCT
>JAJRPL010000098.1 GCA_024280815.1 Bacteroidota bacterium | reverse complement strand
TTTGCACCAAAGGATAAAGAGTTCATATACGATGGGATTAATTCATGTCAGTAATTAAAACTATATATCTTTTAGTAATATTAATTTCTGTCAATATCAGTTACGCTGCTAACGATGGGCAGAAACAAATCATCACTAAACAGGAAGAAATTTTACTTGAACTGGCAAACCTAGGAATTAAAGAAGCCCACTATGTTCTAGCACAATTTTACAATGATCGTATTTCACCCCATAATAATTTTTTTAATAAATCAATTCATTGGTATATTAAAGCTGCACAAGCTGGCCACTCCAAGTCCTTCTACCGCCTTGGGGAAGAAGGACTAAAATACCCAAACAATAAAAATAAATTCATAGGAACTTATATCGAGAAAGAAGATTCTGAAAGTGAGTGGCGTAAAGAATCTCTGATTTTAATCAGTGTAGCTGCTCTGTTAGAAAACAAATATGCAAAATCCGACTTGGTCGTTTTACCTAAATTTCGACCTTATTCTTATCAGGAAATTGATATAGCATTCGAAGAAGCATTACTGCGGTTAAAACAAGGAACTCCGATCAATTGTAATTTTTTTGTTTGTAAAAAGAGAAAAACCCACCTAAAAAATCGTTTAATTAGATATCGAAATGCAGCTACTTATTTTGAACAAGAACGTATTCGATTAAAGTGTGATCAATTAAAACAATGTTTTGAAGCAATGCTAAATAATGTGGAATCTTTTGATCAAATTTCAGTTAATAGGTTTCTAGCCGAAGAAGCTGCTGACAACCTCCCAAAGAAAGAAAGAAACAAACGATTAAAAAATAATAAAGAAGAAGTAGTATTATCTTCTAGTTGGGATGAGCTAAGTAATATAGATAGAAACGATCAACGTTTTTTAGCGGCAAAAAAAGTTATCAATCATTATGCAAAAGAAGATAGAAATATATTAAAAACTAAACTTAAAAATCTATTGGAAAAAATTAATTTTCATAGAACTTCAGCTAACAAAATTAAACTTTCTGATATTATGACAATATTATCGCAACCATGAAAATAAAAAAAATAAAAATAGGCTTTTTTTGCTTTTTAACTAGTTTCTCATCTCTTGCTGAAGATACTATTCCATTTAACATTGACTATTCGAGTCTAGAGTCGACAAATCCATTACAATTTTATGCAAATGTTAGAGCCTTATATGGAGAAGGAATAGAGTCTAATAGAGAAGGACGTACAAGAGAGGATTTTGAACAATTAAAGTTGGGGTTGCGTTATCAACGTAATTTACCCTATAACTGGTTTTTTAAGGGAAACATTCGCGGTGTATTTCTACACCGTGAGGATAGAAATGATTTTACAAAAAATGAAACCTGGAATGCTCATTTTGAAGCCAGGGAATTTTTTGTAGAAAATAAACAACTGATTAATGATTTACCTCTAGGTGTATTAGCTGGACGAAAACAATTTAGAGATGACAGAGGCTGGTGGTATGACAACCAACTTGATGTAGCTCAACTTCAATTCAATTCTTCATTATTTAATGCCGATGTAAGCTATGGAGGCAGGCTTATAGACGAACGAGTGATTAGTGAATCTCAAAACATAGGTTTTGAAGACAGTGAATTTATTATTGCTCATCTTGATTATCAATTTTATTATCAACACCACTTCCAAGCCTATACTATTTACCAAAAAGATGATTTTTCAAACAATAGAAAAGGAAACGTGTTTGATAATAATTCTAGTGTTGATTCTGAACTAGATTTGTTATGGATAGGGTTTCGTTTTAACGGTTTATTTTCTTTAGCTGATAAAAGTAAACTGAACTATTGGGTAGATTTTGCCACTGTTAACGGTTCTGAACGGGAATTCACTACCTTTGATTTATCATCAAATCAACAAGTAATTAATGACACCCGTAATATTAATGTCTCATACGGCTATGGAATAGATTTAGGCACCACATGGAAATCAGCTAACGAAAACTGGGGACTAGCAGCTAACTACGCTATAGGGTCAGGTGATAGTAGTGATTCAAACCGACAATCATCGTACAGACAGCCATCTATTGCAAATAATAAAGGTAAAATTCTGGGTAACCAACGAGTGCGTCTTTATGGAGAACTATTAAGACCTGAGTTATCAAATTTGCAATTAGTAAATGTAACTGCCGGCCATCGATTTAATGAATATTTTTGGTTACAAGCTAGTTACTTTCATTATTGGCAAGTACAGGCAGATAAACAAATTGATGCTTCAATTTTAACTATTTCACCTAATGGTAAAAATAAAGAAATTGGTAACGAAGTTGATTTGACTTTAATGACATCATGGACAAAAAATTTTAATGCTCAACTAACGTTAAGTGGCTTTCATGCTGGAGATGCTTATGATCAGAAAGTAGACTCTAAATACGCTTATAAAGGCGTTCTTGAACTTCAATATTATTGGTAAGATGAACCATAAAATAATAATTTCAATTGTTGTAGTATTCAGCACCCTTATTTCAGCTTGTACCGAAATAAAAAAAACTGAATTAGTTGCGCAACAGCAGACTATTATCTTTGATCGAAAACATTGGCAAAATCTGGCAGACCATGGATTTCCAGAGGGTTATTTAGAATTAGGTAAAATTGCTGAATTATCAACAAATGAAAAACATTTAGCATTAAAACACTATCAACAAGCTTATGACCTAGGGTATGAACCAGCTGCTTACTATCTTGCTCGTTACTATTATAATAACCATCAAGACCCTGAGGCCATAGAGCTAGCTAAAAAGTGGACTATAATAGCCGCAAAACAAGGAAATACGGGTGCTTATCTTCTATATGCTGATATTCAGATTTCAGATAAAAATACTACAAAAAACACCGCTTCCGCTCTACAGATTTATAGAGACTTAGCTAGTCATGGTAATGCTTCTGCTAGTACCCGCTTAGCTAAATTCTATGAAAAAGGACTCCATGTAAAAAAAGATAAAGAGAAGGCACTTGAATATTATAGACTAGCACTTAGCCAAGAAAATATTGAGTCTGAACTAGATATTGGCCGTTTTTATACTTACGGTTATGCTGTAGAGACTGATTTTAATAAAGCTGAAAATATTTTTCTCCGCTTTGCAAAATCAAACAACTCTCAGGCAGCTTATTTATTATATAAACTTTATCAACGCCAATTTATAATTGAAAAAAAACCTGTACTTAAAAAATCCTATGACTGGCTAAATATTGCTGCATACCAAGGATATATTCCTGCAAAACTGCAACAGGTTAACCTTAAACTTGCAAAAAAACCAAATAATATTGAATTAATAATTCAAGAATTAAAAAAACTATCAAATTTAAATGAAGGTAAAGCCAGTTATCAATTAGGACGATTAATTAATACTCAAAATACTCTTTATCCTCAAAAAGAAGAGTTAAAGTATTATCAACTAGCCTATCAACAAGGCTATGAAATTTCTGCCTTTCGAATTGCTGAATATTATTTTAATCATCAAGAAAACCAACAAGATTCACTAGATGCACAGCATTGGCAACAAATAGCAGCACAACAAAATAGTGATGACTCATTATTTCTTCAAGCACAATTTATGCTAACTGGAAGCAGTGGATGGCAGCCTAATAGCGTTAAAGCTATTGAAATTTTACAACGCTTATCTAAGCAAGGAATGAAGCTTGCAAGTAAAAAATTAGCTAAAATTTTTGAAGCAGGAATTCATACTGATAAAGACTTCCAGCAAGCTTTGTTTTATTTTGAACGAGCAGCTTCACAAGGTGATATCACTGCAAAGTTAAATGCTGCTGATTATTATGCG
>JAJRPL010000097.1 GCA_024280815.1 Bacteroidota bacterium | reverse complement strand
GAAACGAGGCGGTATTGCAAATAGGCTAATTAATTTTGCAAAATCATTGGTAGCAAGTCTCCCCGGAGGTTTGGCCTATGTAAACGTATTAGCTTCCATGTTATTTGGTGCCATTTCAGGATCGGCAGTAGCGGCAGCTTCTGCAATAGGCAGTATTATGACCGATAGAATGGAAGAAGAAGGCTATCCTAGAACATTTAGTGCATCAGTAAATATTACTTCTTCAACTACAGGATTATTGATTCCGCCAAGTAATGTATTAATTGTGTATGCATTGGCAAGTGGAGGTGCAGCTTCAGTAGCAGCTTTGTTTATTGCAGGCTATTTACCCGGAATTTTACTAGGTTTGGCCATTATTGGTTATGTAGCTTTTGTAGCTGTTAAAAAGGGTTTTGCTAAAGGAGAAAGAGCTCCAATTTCTGAAATATGGACACATTTTAGAAAAGCCTTTTTTAGTTTATTATTATTGGTAATTGTAGTAGGCGGTATTGTTGCAGGAATTTTCACCGCAACTGAAGCTTCGGTAATCGCCGTATTTTACGCTACTGTGTTGGCATTAATTTATGGAGATATTAAGGTCAAAGATTTTTCACCTATTCTATTGACCAGTGCCAAGACTACAGCGGTAGTTATGTTTTTAATTTGTACTTCAATGGCAATGTCTTGGCTGTTTTCTTTTGAAGGCATTCCTGCATTAATGAGTAATTTTTTATTGACAAAATTTAGCAATCCGATAGTCATTTTCTTAATTATCAATATCATTTTATTAGTGGTTGGTACTTTTATGGATATGACGCCAGCTATTTTAATATTTACACCCATCTTTTTACCAGTTGTAACTGAACTAGGGATGCATCCTGTACATTTCGGAATCGTAATGGTGTTAAATTTAAGTATTGGCTTGTGTACTCCACCAGTAGGCACTATTCTTCTTGTGGGTAGTGGTATTGCCGGCGTATCGGTAAGTAAAGTGATTAAGCCTTTGCTCCCTTTCTTAGCCATTATGATTATTGTATTGTTATTGATTGTTTATATTCCTGAAATTTCTATGGTATTACCTAGATTATTTGGTCTGTAATAAAAAGGATAATTATGATCGCTAGACTAAAAAATACAATAGGCAATACAGACATTTATCTGTTAGACCAAATTTTAAAACAGCGGTATCATCTAGATGATAAAATTTTAGATGCTGGTTGTGGAAAAGGGAGAAATATGTATTGGTTTTATAAAAATGGTTTTGATATCTACGGATTAGATAAAGATGTAAAATCGATTGAAAAAACTCAAGAAGAATACCCAAACATAAAGGATAAGATTATAGTTTCAGATTTGGACACTATTCCTTTTAAGGATGAATTTTTTAACCATGTTATTTCAAATGCTGTATTGCATTTTGCAGAAAGCACCCAACATTTTGAAAGATTATTTACTGAATTGGTACGTATTGTAAAGGTAAAAGGCTCTCTTTTTATACGAATGACTTCTAATATTGGTTTAGAAAATAATGTGGTGAAAATTACAGAAGGTGTCTATCGGCTTCCTGATGGAACTACACGTTTTTTATTGACAAAGCAACTACTTGAAAATATGCTTAAAAAGCATAAACTATCTTTTTTAGAGCCATTAAAAACAGTTAATGTGAATGATGTGCGTTGTATGAGTACGTTAGTGTTGCAGAGGGATAAATAGTTCTTTATAATTCTTCCCCTTTTAAGAACACTTTTTCAATCTTATTAGAACCAAAATTATAAGGAATACTCGCTATAGATTCTATGGGTTTGGTGAGTATTAAATTGGCTAATTTCCCTTTTCACATAACATTTAGAAGATTTTCTTTGGTGTAGGCATCTTTAAAAAGCAATACTCCAAAGCCTCTTCCCCAATAAGTAGTGTCCATCAAAACAATAACTTTTCTTGGCTGTTTTTTTGTATAGTTCGCTTGGAGCAATTATACTTTTTTGCCAACTGTTTGTAAGTCTGTTTTCCTTTAGAATATTCAATCCAAAGTTCAGTAATACTTATCCAATTTCCACCTAAAATTGTTTCTTACAGACATCGCAATTGTACATCTGTTTTCCATTACGAATCTCATTTTTCTTTGTTATTGTACTACTGCAATAAAAGCACTTTTTTTATTCAAAACTTTGATTTGATGCTAAGTCAACAAATATAAAGTTTACAGAGATTCTTAGCCTGCTTTTTGTCTATTACGACTAAATTTATTAGAATTTTAAATACTAAAAATGAATAATAAACGTTTTTAATCAACTAAAACCTTACTATTTGATGATAAAACTTTACTATTCTATTAGTATCCCCCTCCTATTATTAATTTTTTTTACTACTGAAACCAACGCTCAAGGCTTTGTAGCTGTTGATGATAGTCCACATGATATATCTTATTATAGACAAAGCAAAATAACACCTCCTTTGGTGAAAGTTCTTTACGGAAGACCTCAAAAAACGGATTCAATTGTTTTTGGAAATACCATTCCTTACAATAAATTGTGGCGTACAGGAGCAAATGAAGCTACTGAAGTTAAATTTTATAAAGATGTTCAATTTGGTAATGCCAAAGTTAAAGCTGGTACTTATGTATTGGTGACTATTCCTGGAAAGGATAAATGGGAAGTTATTTTAAATTCTCAAACTGATGTTTGGGGTTCTTTTCAGTACAACCCAACATTTAATGTGGCTAAGATTACTGTACTTGTTGAAAAGGCAGAGGAACTTAAATCATTTTCAATTTCTTTTACTAATGATAATGAACAGTTGCAAATGATTTTAGGTTGGGATGTAACTAGAATTAATATTCCACTTAAATTTAAGAATGATCAAATTGTTGTTGAAAGGTAATAGTTTTTTGCTTTTATAATAGTTATTAATATCTCTCAAAAGAGAAGAATAATAAAGAATCCGATTTCATTAATTTGGAGTTGGATTTTTTTAGTTTACTTTCTCACCATTAACATAGGTTTTTAATACTTTTGTTTTTGGAACCTTTGTAATGTCAATTTCCATAATATTTTGATCTAAAAGTATAAAATCTGCCAATTTACCTACTTCTATTGATCCTTTTTCAGCTTCTTCAAAATTAGCATACGCTGCCCAAATGGTCATTCCTTTTAAGGTTTCTTCTCGTGATAATGCATTTTCAGATTGAAAGCCTCCGTCAGGAAAATTATTTAAATCTTTTCTGGCTATAGCTGCGTAAAAAGTTAATATAGGACTCACTTTTTCAATAGGAAAATCTGTCCCTAAAGCCACTTTACCATACTTTTTTAACAAGTCTTTATAGGCATAACCTGTTTTTATTCTTTCAGCTCCAACTCTATCTTTAGCCCAATACATGTCAGACGTTGCATGGGTTGGTTGAACAGAAGGAATAATCTGCTCAAAAGCATCAAAATCTTCTGGTGATAGTATTTGTGCATGTTCAATACGCCAACGTCTATCCTTTTTATCTTTTAATACTTGTTTATAGGTTTCTAACATGATATGATTGGCAGAATCTCCTATAGCATGCGTATTCATCTGAAATTCAGAATCAGCAATACGTTGAGCTGTATTTTGTATAATTTTTACATCAAAAATTAAAGCACCAAAATGATTGGCTTTATCGCTATACGATTTTCGCATCGCTGCACCTCTAGAACCCAAAGCACCATCTCCATAAAATTTAAATGATCGGATATTTAATCGGTCTGTTTTGCTAATTCCTTTTTTGAGGTAATAGTCCAAATTTTTCTCATCGGCTGTAATCATCGCATACATGCGAATTTTTAATTCTCCTGTTTTTTGTAAACTATCAACTAATTCTATAATTTCTTTATCTAAGCCAGCATCATCAACTGTTGTTAAACCTAAATTAAAACAAATTTTTTCTGCATCTTTTAAAGCTTGAACAGATTCTTTGTGGCTTGGTTTGGGAATGATTTTATAAACTAAGTCCATTGCATTATCAATTAAAACACCTGTAATAACACCATCTTTTTTTATAATTTCTCCTCCGGTTATTTTAGTGTTTTCATCAATACCTGCAAGTTCTAAAGCTGCACTATTTACCAGTAAAGCATGTCCGTCAATTCTCGCTATGGCAACTGGAATTTTTGGGAAGAACTGATTCAGTTTCTCGTTTGTAGGAAATTCTTTG
>JAJRPL010000096.1 GCA_024280815.1 Bacteroidota bacterium | reverse complement strand
GTTATTAACAAGACAGCATCCACCTGAAGTAACAGGTTATTATGCATTTCAATATTTTTTACAGACTATATTAAATGAATCAGAATTATCACAAAAATTCTTAAATAAATATCGCGTGTTAGCATTTCCAATTATGAATCCTGATGGAGTTGATTTGGGGCATTGGCGGCATAATGCAGGAGGTGTAGATTTAAATAGAGATTGGTCTAAATATAATCAACCAGAAGTTAAGCAAGTTGTAAAATTTATCAATCATGCACTCAAAAAAAATCATTCAAAATTGATATTGGGCTTAGATTTTCATTCAACAGGGCATGATGTATTTTATACCAATAGAAAAAGTGAAGGCATAGACATAACATTACCAGGTTATATAGATGATTGGTTTGCTGCATTAGAAAGCAATATACCTAACTATAAGGTAAATGAAGCTCCTGGAAACAGCAATAAACCAACATCAAAAGGATGGTTCTTAAATGGACATAACGCAGTTGGGATAACCTTTGAGATTGGAGATGCAACACCAAAAGATAAAATTAAGCGTATTGGTAAGATTTCTGCCGAACAAATGATGAATATATTATTAGCAACTAAAATTAATAAAATTAGTTTTTAGGAGGCTGTTTAACTGTTGTTCGGACAGCCTCTTATTTTTAAATAAAACATATGATTACTATTTTACAAATAGGTTTTGGCCCTTTAGGGGTTCAGATAGCAAAATACATTACTCAAAAATCAACAGTCCAAACGAGTGCTGTTGTTGATATCAATACAGATAAAATTGGAAAATCCTTACAAAGTATTGATAAAGAACTACCAGAAAGTGTTTCTGTTTTTGCTTCTGTAAAAGAAGCAATCAACCAATTAGACAAGAAACCCGATGTAGCTATTATTACAACAGTTTCTAGTTTAGAAAAATTAATTCCACAAATTGAAGAAGTTGCTAAATTTGGTATTCCAGTTATCTCAACTTGTGAAGAACTATCTTATCCATGGCATCTACAACCAGAGTTAAGTAAAAGACTTGATAATATCTGCAAACAACATAATATTGCCTGTTTAGGTACAGGTATAAATCCAGGTTTTTTGATGGATTATTTACCGTCTGTTATGAGTTCTGTTTGCAAAGATATAGAACAAGTAACCATAGAGCGGATACAAGATGCAACACCAAGAAGAATTCCGTTTCAACAAAAAATTGGTGCAGGCTTAAGCTTAGAAGCTTTTAAAGCTAAAGAAAAATTAGGTACACTTCGTCATGTAGGTTTACAATAGTCTATTTATTTATTGGCGAATAGTTTGGGAATACAATTAGATAGAGTTACCGAAGACCTACAACCAGTTATTTCTGAAAATAATATTCAAACAAAAGATATTCAAATTGAAAAAGGTAATGCTAGGGGTGTTGAACAAATAGCTTATGGTTATAAAAACGGGACATGTAAAATAAAAATGCATTTTAAAGCAGCTATAGGAGAACCACGCTCATTCGATAAAATTACCATTAAAGGAACTCCTTCATTTTCTTCAGAAATTGATGGCGGTGTAAATGGTGATATTGCCACTTGTGCCATTTCTATTAATTGTATTAAAAGTATTCTTAGAACTCCAGCAGGCTTGCAGACTATGGCAGATATAGGTGTGCCTGGATATATAAACTAATGATATAAAAATATTTTAAGCCCATGCAGAAACTGAAATCTATACTGCTATTAATCATTTTAGTTACTATCTCTTCTTGTTCAAAAAAGAGTATAGAAGCAGATATTTTAATCAAAAACGGAATAGTGTATAATGGAATAGATACCATTCCCAGTCATTTATCAATTGCTATTAAAGATGATAAGATTGTATTTATTGGCGATGAAAAAGCTGTTGATATAAATGCAACAAAAACAATTGATGCTGACGGACTAATTGTAAGTCCAGGGTTTATCGATCCCCATACACATGCTGATAGAGATTTAATAAAGAAAGAGACTTCACATAACAAACCCTTTTTGTTTAAAGGCGTAACAACAGTTACTGTTGGTAATGATGGTGATAGTTTTTATCCTTTTTCAGAATACAAAGAGATTTACCAAAAAAATGGCATAGGCACTAATGTTATATCACTTGTTGGCCATGGAACTATTCGAGGGCAGGTTATGGGAAAGAGTGATAGACAAGCAACTACAGAAGAAATTCAAAAAATGCAAGAATTGATTCAACAAGAAATGGATACTGGTGCTTTTGGTTTATCAACAGGTTTGTATTATGCTCCTGGAAGTTATTCCAATACCAAAGAAGTGATTGCATTAGCACAAACTGTCGCCAAAAACAATGGTATTTATGATACCCATTTACGTGATGAAAGTTCCTTTTCTATAGGATTGATTGCTGCAATAAAAGAGGCTATTGAAATTGGTAGACAAGCAAAATTACCTATACATATTTCTCATATTAAATGTTTAGGTGTTGATGTTTGGCATCAAAGTGATAGTATTATTTCTCTTATTGAAAATGCACAAAAAGAAGGCATTCAATTGACGGCCAATCAATATCCGTATGACGCTTCAGCTACAAGTTTAAAAGCAGCTGTTGTGCCTAGATGGGCTGAAAGTGGAGGAATAGATTCATTATTTATCCGATATAATAATTCAACATTAAAAAGAAAAATATTAGAAGACACTAAAAATAATATCATAAGAAGAGGTGGTGCAGATAAATTATTAATTGTTAAAACGAAAGATGCTACTTTTTTGGGTAAAAACGTACTTAAAATTTCTAAGATGCTTAAAATACAACCAGAAGATGCCGTTTTTAAAGTGTTAAAAACAGGATATGCTAAGGTTGCTTCTTTTAATATGAATACTGATGATATATTAAACTTTATGAAACAGCCTTGGGTAGTTACAGGTTCTGATGGTAATACGGGTCATCCACGTAAATATGGTTCATTCCCAAGAAAGTATCACAAATATGTACAACAAGATAAAGTGATTGATATCGCTACTTTTATAAATAACAGCACTTCGAAAACAGCAGAAATACTTAAAATTTCCAATAGAGGGAAATTAGAAAAAGGCTTTTATGCTGACATAATAATATTTAATCCGAATACTTTTAAAGATAAGGCAGATTATACAGATGCTTTTCAACTAGCTGAAGGTCTTGAGTATAGTATTATTAATGGGAAATTATCTGTTGAAAAAGGAAAAATTACTAAGCAATTGAATGGTAAAGTTTTAAAAAAATAAAAACACATGAAACAATTTAATACCCTCTTTTACTTAGTAGCAATATTGCTGTTGTTTATGGGATGTAATGCCTACCCAAAAAAGATACCCTAGTAGAAAACAAAGTTAAAAAAGGTGATATTGTAAACACAATTATTAATGATGATAAAAGCTTTTATTATGTAAATTTTGCTAATTACCCAGCTAAGGACAAAAGTTTACCCATAGGTGTTTTCGATTCAGGAACAGGTGGGTTAACAGTACTAAAGGCCATTGTAAATTATGATGAAAATCAAAATAATTCTCATGATACAGGAAAAGATGGCATTTTAGATTTTGACAAAGAAGCTTTTATTTATCTAGGAGATCAAGCTAATATGCCCTATGGTAATTATTCTAAAGAGAACAAAGTTGATTTGTTAAAAGAACACATTATCAAAGATGCACAATTCTTAATGAGTAATAAATATTATTCTGATGCTAATGATGCTACTGTAAATATTGATAAACAACCTGTAAAAGTGTTAGTTATTGCATGTAATACTGCAACAGCATATGGCAAAGATTATATTGAAGAGTTTGTAAAAAAAACTAATTCTAATATAAAAGTTATTGGTGTAATAGATGCTGGTGTTCGTGGTACGCTAAATAGCATTAAAAAGGATGAAGATGCTATTATTGGAGTACTTGCTACTGCGGGAACAGTAGCTTCTAAAGGATATCATAATACGATTGTTAAGTTTAAGAATGAGTTAGGTTATACAGGAAATATTGAAGTATTCTCTCAAGGAGGAATTGGTATAGCTGAAGCGGTAGATGAAGATCCAAACTACTTTGATAAAACATTAAAAAAGCCCAGAAAAGATTATAAAGGGCCAGATTTGGATGGTGATGTAAAAATTGATAAAACATTATTCGATATTTATAATTTTGATTTTGAGAATAGCAAAATGCTATGCGATACCGAAAAAGCAGACGATTGCTCCATACTTCAAATTAACGATGCTCAAAATTATGTGCGTTATCATTTAGTGACTTTAATGGAGCAAATTCGCCAATCAAAGACTACCAATAAATTAAAGTCTATTATTTTAGGTTGTACGCATTATCCATACTTGACCGATGAAATTAGTGTGATTTTAAAAGAGTTGTACAATTACAAAGGTAAAGATGGACAATATATGTACAGAAATTTTATGATTGAAAATATTAACTTAATTGACCCTGCAGTAGATACTGCTAGAGAATTACATGAATATTTAAAAGAAGAAACATTATTTAATCCTAATGGGACTATGAAAGATAGTGAGTTCTATATTAGTGTTGCAAATAAAGACAATGCTAACAATAAAATTGATGAACAAGGACGTTTTATTTACGATTATAAATATGGAAGAAATGCAAATGAAATTCAAGAATATGTAAAAGTTGTGCCATTTAGCAGGAATAATATTTCTGATGATATTTTAACACGTTTTCAAGAGCAAATTCCTTATGTATATCAACTAATGCAAAATTTTAGCCAAAAAAACAGCAAAACAAAAAATATAAAACAAGAAGATAAAATTTAAATCTATTAATTGTGAAAAACAATATACTTATTCTTTTTTTTTTTTTTCTTCAATAACTCTTTTTGCTCAATCTGCTACAGGTAATATTGAAACTTATATAGGTAATATTATAGATAACTCACCTGAAAGTACGGGGAATGATTATAATGAACCAAACAATACTGAACTAAATACTTGGAATAACATTATTACCAATATATTAAGTGAGAATATCTCAATCGCTAGAACAAATGCCAATACTTTAAATTATCAAATCACAGAATTTACAGACATATCTATTTCTCCAAATCAAATCTTTTATATTTTAGAAGAAAAAAACTCACAATCTAATTATTGGGGCACTTATGTGTTTAGTAAAACACCCACTAGAAATAACTTAATTATACAAGCTCCACATTCTAAATACGATACCAATACTGGGAAACAAGCTGTTTACTGTTTTAAAAATACAGTTGCTAAAGCTCTTTTTATCAATGGCACACATCGTTGTAATAGCAACATCTTTTCATCATGTTCTGGTACAACAAGTGTTTGTGGTTCAAATGATTCTTATAGAATTTCCGATTTGGCTCACAATACAAATACCATGTTTCAAAAAACAACTGAAAATTTATTTAATACCATTTCAAACTCTGTTTTTGTTCAATTACATGGTTTTGGAAAGAAATCAACCGACCCATATGTTATACTAAGTAATGGAACTCGAAAAACACCTTCTGCAGACTATGCAACTTTAATTAAAGATGCATTGCTAGTTGAAGATAATACCCTAACTTTTGAATTGGCTCACATCAATACTAGTTGGACACGCCTTATTGGATTCACAAATACACAAGGTCGTATGATTAATAATTCTTCAGATTATTGTAATGCATCTGCAACATCCACTACTGGAAGGTTTATTCATATTGAACAAGAAAAATCTAAATTAAGAGGCGATGAGAATGATTGGATAAAAATGAGTAATGCCTTAACGAATGTATTCCATAGCACATTAGGTGTTGAAGATTATAATTTAAATAATTTTATTTCAGTCTTTCCGAATCCAACTTCAGGAAGAATTAGCATAAATGGGAAACAGATTAATCAAATTGAAGTATATAATTTATACGGTCAAAAAATAAGAACTCAAAAAAACATCAATAAAGAAACTTCTTTTATTGATATAAGTAATGAATTTAGTGGAATCTACTTATTAAAAATTACAACAAAACATAGTTTTGTTGTAAACAAAATAATACTATTATAGTTAATAAAAAAAGCCACACTTTTGTGTGGCTTAACTTGCTCCTCCTCAAAGACTCGAACTTTGGACCCTCTGATTAACAGTCAGATGCTCTAACCAACTGAGCTAAGGAGGAATTTAAAACACATGTTATGCGTTTTTGGTGTGCAAATATAATCGTTTTTATATTTACT
>JAJRPL010000095.1 GCA_024280815.1 Bacteroidota bacterium | reverse complement strand
GAAGTTCATGGTGGATTGGTAGATATAGATGTATTTAACGAATTTTTCATATTATTAAAAAATGGATTAGAAAAAGAAAAACTAACAGATATTTGGCCTTGTTTTGTTGTAGGTAAAGTAGGAACTGATCTTCATACTACAGAATTTGATGCTGAAGTCGCAAAAACTATTGTTGATATTGCTGCTAAATACGGTAGTGTAATAAAAGGGCATTACTCAGATAATGTAACCAACCCAGAAGCATATCCAAAAGCCGGTATGGGAGGTGCTAATGTTGGTCCAGAATTTACAGAGCGAGAATATGAAGGACTAATAGAGCTTGAAATTCTTGAGAAAAATTTAAATAAAGAAGGGAAAATTGCTAAACTTTCTAATATTAAGGAAGAGTTATGGAATGCTGTGGTTGAGTCTGGCAGATGGATAAAATGGCTCTCTGACAATGAAAATTCTTCAGATTTTTATGCCAATGGTTTTTCGCGTCAAGAATGGCTAGTAAAAACAGGATGTCGTTACATTTGGCAAAACCCAAAAGTTGTAGTATCAAGAATTGAATTATACAATAACCTTGAAAGCAATGGTATAAAAGCTGAAAGTATTTTACTATCGCATATAGAAGCCGCTATGGATAAATATTTTTACAAATTTAATCTAGTAAACCTAAACGATTTATTAAATTAAGAAAATAAATCAACATCATCTAAAATGAAAAATTATTTCATATTACTGCTAATATCAACCTTTCTATCTTATGGAATGAATGATGATACTCTGCCAAACAAAGCAAATCAAAGAGATGATAATGGCATTACTTTAAATATTTCACTAAGCGGAAGTCTTCAAAACCCTGCCTTCTCACCAAATAACAAATCCATTGTTTTTACTAGGTTTATAAATGGCTATAATAAAGAACCTACAGAAGTATATAAATTCAATCTTGAAACTGAAAAACTAACTCTTCTCGTTTCTGATGGAAGTTCAAATGTTAACCTTCCTGGTTCTTCATGGGTTAATGGAAATATTATCTTCGCTTCAACAAGAGAACCCCATGATGAAATATATATGATTCCTGAAGGTGGAAATTCTGGTGATGAAATTCAAATTACCAACCGTGAAGCTAATGTTGCTTATGAACCAGCCTTTAGTCCAGATGGACAATGGGCAGTTTTTGAATCGCATAAATTAAATGTAGAAACTGATGGGATTATTACAAAATATAAAATTGACAAAACTTCCTCTTACATTAAATTGACTGATGCCAATGATGATTGTAGACAACCTAATTGGTCACCAAATGGAGATAAAATTTTATACCAAAAAAAGGAAACTAACCAATGGAATATTTGGATAATGAATACTGATGGTACCTCTAAGTTTCAAGTAACATCAAATTTAGGAAATTGTACAGACGCTTCCTTTTCAGCAGATGGACAGTTTATCGTTTTTAGTAGTGATTTTCAAGTTGATCTTGCAAATATTTATAAAATATCAATTACAGGTGAAAACCCAACAAAACTGACTAACTATAACGGATATGACGGTGCTACTTCCATATCAAATGATGGAAAACAACTTGTTTTTGAATCAGTAAATAGAGATCCTTATGAATCATCAGGCACAAAATTAATCCTATTAAAATTGTAAAAACAAATAATAAAAGGGTATTTATATTAAGTAGGTACTCATAAAATTTTTAACGTATGAAAACATTTAATGTTTTAGTAGTAGGAGAACTTAATGTAGATATTATATTAAATAAAATTGATGGTTTTCCTAAAATCGGTAAAGAAATCTTAGCAAATGACCTCAACATAACTCTTGGGAGTAGTTCTGCTATATTTGCTAGCAATTTAAGTTCGTTAGAAAACAACGTTGCTTTCTTAGGGAAAATAGGTGAAGATAATTTTGCGAATATTATTACAGATTCATTAGAACTAAAAAAAGTGAATACTGATTTTATTATTAAAACTACCCAACACAAAACTGGCCTAACTATTGTAATGAATTATGACATGGATCGTGCAAATGTGACCTACCCTGGTGCAATGGAGTATTTATTAGAAAAAGATATAAGCGATGCTGTATTAATTAAAGCCAAGCATTTACATTTAAGTTCAATATTTTTACAAACAGGACTTCTAACTGATATCGACAAACTGTTTAAAAGAGCAAAAGCATTAGGACTAACAACATCATTAGATCCTCAATGGGATCCGTCTGAAAAATGGAATCTAGATTTAGAAAAATTATTGCCTTATGTAGATGTGTTTTTACCCAACACCGAAGAATTTAAATTTATAACAGGCAGCACTGATATACAATCAGGTTTAAACAAAATAAAACCATATGCAAATCTAGTAGTAATAAAAGATGGTGAAAATGGAGCTCATTTATGGGATACCAAAAAACTAATTTCAAAAGTTGCTTTTTTAAATGAAAACGTAGTCGACTGTATTGGTGCAGGAGATAGTTTTGATGCTGGATTCATTAGCGAGTTTTTAAAAGAAAAAGATTATGAAAAATGCCTAGAATTTGGCAATATTACAGGAGCTATTAACACCACTGCTTCTGGAGGAACAACCGCCTTTGAAAATATAAAAATCATTAAAGAAATAGCAAAAACAAAATTTTCATACCAATTATAAATACATGACTTTACAAGAAAAATTAGCAGACAATAAGAAAAAAGGAAAAGCTCTTTTAGCAACAAATTTTTATAATTTTGAAACTCTCTCTGCAGTTTTAACAGCAGCAAAGAATACAGATTCTGAACTTATTTTACAACTATCTGAAAGTTCTATAAAATATTTAGGTCTAAAAGTGGCTAAATCACTTGCAGAAAGTGCTATACAACAATATGGTGTTACAGCATGGCTCCATTTAGATCATGGTCAAGACGTAACACTTGTAAAAAAATGTATAGATGCAGGGTTCGATTCTGTTATGATAGATGCAAGCGAAAAACCATTCGATGAAAACGTTAAAATCACCAAAGAAATAGTAGCGTATGCAAATAGTTATGGTGTAAATGTTGAAGCAGAACTGGGTTATATTTCAAAGTTAGGACAAGATCAAAAAATGATTTATACACAACCCGAAGATGCAAAATAATTTGCTGAAGCAACAGGTATTAATGCATTAGCAATTGCAGTTGGGTCAGCACATGGTTTTTATAAAGAAACGCCAAAATTACAAATAGAACTTATAGGAGAAATAAATAAAATAACCAATGCTGCCCTTGTTCTACATGGCAGTTCTGGTATTCCAGACAACCAATTGCAGCAAGCTATACAACAAGGTATTACCAAAATAAATTTAGCTACTGAAATAAAAAATATTTTTATGAAAAGTTTGCAAAAAGAATTAAAAGACACTGATAATATTGATTTAAGACAAGTTTTCCCTAAGGCAACAATACAAGCAACTTCTTTAGTTGCACAAAAATTAAACGTAATTTCTTTTAAAGAATAATAAATATGAAAGCACCTAAATTTTATAGTCTCGTTATTTTATTTTATTTAATAATTATTTCTTGTGACACTACCTCTCAAGACGCAAAAGAACCTGAAATCACAGACAGTGAAGCTAAAGCAATGTACAATCAAGCATATAATGAAAATTTTGATGCTGATACAATTGATTATATTCTCGAAAAAGCAAGAAGTGCTTATGTGCTAATAGATCCTTTTCAAGATAATGTTGCAGCTTCTGTAGCTTCAATAAAAGCCAATGGTAATGATGTTGGTGCATATATCAGTATAGGTACAGGAGAGAAATGGAGAGATGATTTTGAAGCTATGAAACCCTTTTTGGTTTCAAAACCTTGGGCTCAATGGGAGGGTGAATATTTTGTAAATAGTACAACGACTGGAATACTTGATATTATGAAAGCAAGAATTGACAAAATAGCTACTTGGGGATGCAATTGGGTAGAATTTGATAATATGGATTGGGTTGATGATGATGATTATAGGGAGACTTACAAGTTTCAAGTTACCAAAAGCGAAGGAATTACCTATTATCAAGAGTTATGCGATTATGTTCATCAAAAAG
>JAJRPL010000094.1 GCA_024280815.1 Bacteroidota bacterium | reverse complement strand
TGCTTTTAGAAAGCAATCTGAAGGAAAATCGTTAACTGAAGCATTTATCAACATTGTAAACCAAAACAACTAGACCTATGAAGACCATATTCACTGTTATAAAAAAGGAACTTACCGATACCTTAAGAGATAAAAAAACATTGTTTTCAGCTATTTTACTACCTGCTTTGGCAATGCCGTTATTGTTATTGGGAGTTACAAAGCTTCAAAAAAACTTACTTGATAAAGAACAACACAAACAACTTAAAGTTGCCCTAATTAATGCACCACAAAACATAGTATCACAATTTAATGATACCACCTTTGTATTGGTAAATAATATTGCTTTAGCTGGAGTGAAAGACTCTATCAACAACGGAAGTCTAGACGCTGTTTTAGAGTTCAAACCTGACTTTAAAGAAAAGGTATCCAATTTAAAATCTGGAGGATTGAATCTCTATTATAAATCAACCAATTTGTTGGTAGAAAAACGAATTAGAGAAAAACTAGACAATTATAAGTCCATTGTTATGGACGATCGAATCAAACAACTAGACCTTTCATCTGAGGCCTTAGAACCTCTCACCATTTCAAAAATTGATATCGCATCACCTAAAGAGCAAATAGGAAAAATGATAGGTGGTTTTATTCCTTATATTTTTATCATCTTTTGTTTTATGGGTTGTATGTATCCTGCATTAGACTTAATTACAGGAGAAAAAGAACGTGGTACTATAGAAACTTTATTAACTGTACCAGCATCTCGATTTAAAATTTTAATGGGCAAAACAATTACCATCGCTTTAATTGGTATTTCAGCCGCATTAATGACTATTGCAGGTATGTTTATTGGCTTAAAGTTTATTGATGGTATTCCATCAGATTTTTTAGCTGCTATAAATGATATTCTCGGGCTTAAATTTATCTTGATGTTGTTTGCTATGCTGATTCCTTTAAGTGTTTTCTTTGCAGGATTATTATCAGCAATAGTCGTAAGAGCAAGTAGTTTTAAAGAAGCCCAAAGTTATGTAACTCCTTTATCATTTGTCATCATTATTCCTGCTATGATAGCCTTAATGCCTGGTGTAGAATTAACATGGCAAACTGTGTGGATTCCTATTTTAAACATTGCGTTGGCAACTAAAGAAATTATTGCAGGTACTATTCAACCTGCACATTATATCGTAGTCGTTGGTTCATTAATACTATTAGCTATTGTAGCTGTGTTCTTTAGCTTGAAACAATTTTCTAAAGAAACTATGGTGTTGAAGTAACAAAACTTGGTGTGAAAATAGAAGCACGAAGAAAGACAGAAGGTAGAGAATAAAAAATAAGCCCTTGAAAAATCAAGGGCTTATTAGATTTTTTTTATACTAAGTTTTAATATTTCATTATTTTTTTAGATACGATTGCTCTATCAGTTTTAAGATTCAAATAATAAACTCCGTTTGCTAGTCTTGAAACATCTATACTATTTTCTCTAAATGTTAATTTACCTGTAAAAATAGTTTGTCCGTTCATATTTACTAACCTATAATTAGCTTCTTCTTCAATATTTACCTTCAACCTGCTTTTAACTGGGTTTGGGTAAATTACAAACTCTTTTAGTTCAAAATTATCAGTAGCTAATACACTACTACAATCTGTGCTAAAAGTACCCCCTGAACCTGTATAAGTAGTAACATGCCAGTTTGATGGTAAATAGGTAGCATCATCAACCGTAGTACAAGTTAATTTAGGTACCACTCTAAGAGTTAAATCTAAATTTTTATTATTACCATTTTTAAGAGTTAAAGATTCTAACTCATAAAGTTCTCTAAGGTAAACGTTTTCTAAATTTGTATTTTTACTAAAATCTAAACTTTTAATATCCCAATTTTCCTCAATTTTTATCGACTCTAAAGCTGTACAGGTGCTTACATCTAAACTTTTTAAAGAAGAAGATCTTCTAAAATCTAGGCTTTTTAACGCTATACAATTGGTAAGGTTTATGCCTTCATTACAGTTACCAGCATACACGCTTTCTAAAGCCGTACAATTGCCAAGATTTAAGCCTATTACTTTGTTAATTCTAACCTCTTTTAGTTTTGTATGGTTGCTTAAATCCATATAACGTACTGAACCAAAAGCATTATAACTAATGTCTATAATTTCTAAAGCAAGGTGTTTTTCTAAGTTTACATATGCACCTCCTTCATTTGTAGTAATTCTCAATTCTTTTAAGGCTAAATTTTTACTTAAATCAACCATATTAGCTTTACGAGTAGAGGCTTTTAATTTTTCTAAATGAACCATTTTACTTAAATCAATGGTTTCATTGGATTGTGGACCAACAGATATACTTAGACTACGTAAATTAATAAAATCTTCAAGACCAGTACAATCTGTACCACCACACTTAAATTCTGTAATTTTCTCAATTTTTGATGTAAGTACATAATTATCTAAAACATCATCAACACCTAGGTCTATTAAGTGTTGTTCAAATCCGTCAGAAGGTACATAGGTAAGTCCTGTATATATACCTTTGCAATCTGTACTAAACGAGGTTTGAGTATCTATTTTTTTCCAATATTTTGATGCGTATGGATCAGCTGTAATACAGGTTAAATCAGGATTGTTTTGGGCATCAAAAGAAAAAGACCTACTAAGTATCCCGTTTTTAACATTTAAACTAACCAACTTATTAGAAGAGCAATCTAGAACATATAACTTTTTATGCTTGCTAAAGTCTAATTGAGTTAATTTATTGTTACTACAATATAACTTTTTCAGAGAAATAAAATCTTCAATCCCTTTAAGGTCAGAAATTGCCTTGTTGGACACATCTAAACTAGTGATAGTATTAATATTTGCTGTTGTCACATAATCATCTAATACATCATCAACACCTAAATCAATTAAAGCTTGTTCAAAGTTATCGTCTGGTACATGAGTTTTTTGAGCATAAGACGTAGCAATACATAATAGCAAAGCTACCATAAGTAGTTTTGTTTTCATAGCATTTAATTTATTGGGTCGTTGGGTAATTATATAGAACAAATATACAAAAAATTATAATTACCATGATTTCGACATAAGAATCGAAAGAAAGGTTCAATAAAATACAAGACTACACTTGTTTTATTTCGAGAATTTGTGACAAAGAGACCTGAAAAATTTAAAGGCTATTCCTCTTTAATCACTTCTTCTACAACAATTGCTCCTTTAGGATGCACCAATGTCATTTCATCAATTAGATGTTTGGCTCCTGCATATTTATCAATAATAAAAAGTACATAGCGTAAATCGACCATAATATTTCTACATATTTCAGCGTCGTAATTATAATCACTCATGGTACCTTCCCAAACTCTATCAAAGTTTAGGCCTACTAAATTACCCTGTGCATCAATAGCGGGGCTACCAGAATTACCACCTGTAGTATGATTGGTACCTAAAAAACAAACGGGTAATTTACCATCACTGTCAGCATATTGTCCGTAGTCTTGTGTTTCATACAATTCAAGTAATTTTTCAGGTACATCAAATTCATAATCGTTTGGTATGTATTTTTCAATAACACCGTCTAAGTAAGAAATTGGTTTATAATAAACGGCATCTCTCGGTTCATAACCCTTTACTTGTCCGTAAGTAACCCTTAACGTACCATTAGCATCAGGAAAATAACGTTGATTAGGCATTACTTTTAGTAACGCCTTTATATAATCTTTTTGAATGTCATTAATAACTGCTCTTCTAGCTTGATATTCAGGTTCTATCTGTGTATAAAATTCTAAAATATAAGGCTTGGCAAATCGATACGCAGCATCATTATTTATTTTTTGAATAACCTCTTCAGGAGTTCCTTCTAACATTGCTAAAGCAGCTTATAAATTGGTAAAATTTGTAGTGTCATAAATTCTATCATTTGCATCATCAGTATATAAAGGCATAATTTCTTTAAAAATAGCCCTGTCTAATTCTGCATTGTAATTTTTATGAATCCCATTTAAAGTTGAGACCATATAGGATTTTGCTTTGTTAAAAGAATCTTCATTGTAAGCAGCGTCTTCCATTTGAGTGAGTCTAAACATCATTTTCATCAACTCATTATTTCTTATAAACACTTCTGTAAATCTTGATCTAATTAGATTAATACTATCAAATTCTCTATATGCTTGTTCAAAGTCTTCTAATATAAATCCGTATTGAACCTCCAATCCTTTCTCTGCAATTTTCTTGGTAAACTCTGCTTCAAACGCTCTTTTTTTAGCAATCGCCTTACTTTTTTTAAGTCCTTTGTTTTCGCCTATCCATTTTTTCCAATAATTGGCAATTCTTGCTTGTTTTGAAGCGTATTGAATTCTAATTTTATCATCAGATTTCATATAAGAATCCATCACCTTTAGAGTAGCTTCTCTAATTGCAATGTTACTCGGATTTGTTTTATCTGTGAGTTGCTCAATGGCTACAGCAGGTAAATACTCATTGGTTCTTCCAGGAAAACCAAAAACCATGGTGAAATCATCTTCAGAAATACCATCTAATGACACTGGTAAAAAGTGTTTTGGAATATAAGGTACATTCTCTGTTGAATATTTT
>JAJRPL010000093.1 GCA_024280815.1 Bacteroidota bacterium | reverse complement strand
TATAGCAATAGGGCTCACCTCTTCCCATCCCGAACAGAGAAGTTAAGCCTATTAGCGCAGATGGTACTGCCATTGGTGGGAGAGTATGTCGTCGCCTTTCTTTTAAAAAACACTTATCCGTTTAGATAAGTGTTTTTTTTTTTGATTAAAATTGAAAATTATAAATAATGCTTAAATAATTACGTTATAAATATTATTTCTAGTTTCTTTGTAAAACAAATGAAAAACACACTATTTATTTTGTTTTTGTTAATCTCTACTATTACTTTTTCGCAAGTTGGAGGTACAAAAATATATAATTTCTTAAATGTAAGCACTTCTGCACGTCAAGCTGCTTTGGGAGGAGAAGTTCTAACGTTATATGACGATGTAAATCAGCCTTTATGGAATCCGTCTACAATAAATAAAAATATAGATAATCAAGCATCAGTTAGTTATGTTGATTTTTTGGCAGATATTAATTATGGTTCTTTATCTTTTGCTCATTTAATTAATAGACATTTTGGGGCTCTACATGCCGGAGTTACCTTTGTAAATTATGGTAAGTTTATTGGAGCTGATGAAACTGGGATTGAAACTGGTACTTTTTCTGCTAGAGATTTATCACTTTCTTTAGGTTATGCATACAGAATTCCAAAGAGCCATATTCATGCAGGTGTAAATTTAAAATATATCAGTTCAAGTATTGAAAATTATACATCAAGTGGGTTGGCTTTAGATTTTGGCCTGACTTATTTTGATGATACAAAACCTTATATTATTTCTGCTGTAATTAGAAATATTGGCTATCAAGTAAGTGTATTTGATGAAATCAGAGAATCATTACCATTAGAAATTGCTATTGGTGCATCCTATAGATTAGAAAATGTTCCATTACAGTGGCATATAACAATTGATAATTTGCAAAAATGGAAAGTAGGTGTGCAAAACCCTTCAGATAGCCAAACATCTATCGACGGTGAAACAAGTAATAAAAACATCACTATTTTAGATAACGCATTTAGACATGTAGTGATTGGAGCAGAGTTTTTTCCAAATAAGCCATTTAATTTAAGATTAGGTTACAATTTTAGACGTGGGAAAGAATTAAGATTGACTGAGAGTAGAACTTTTTCAGGATTATCCTTAGGTTTTGGATTGAAAATGGGTAGATTAAAGTTGAATTATGCCTTTACAAAATATCATCCGGTAACGAATACTAATACCTTTACATTAAATATAGACCTTTCTAAAAAAACATTTTAGCTTGAATACAAAAAAATCACTATCGCTATTGATGGGTTTTCATCCACAGGAAAAAGTACCATTGCAAAACAATTGGCAAATGAGTTAGGCTATTTATATGTAGATACAGGTGCTATGTATAGAGCAGTAACTTTATACGCCATGCAATTAGGATATGTTGGTACTGAAATTTTAGAAAAAGAAAACTTGATTAAAAGTTTGGGAAATATTGATCTGAAATTTAAATATAATGAAAAGTTGAAGTTTTCTGAAATGTATTTGAATGGAATAAATATTGAAAAAGAAATTAGAACCATAGAATTGTCTAAATTGGTTAGTAAGGTTTCTGCGATTTCAGAAGTACGAAAAAAATTAGTAGAACAGCAACAGAAAATGGGTGAAGATAAAGGAATTGTAATGGATGGGAGAGATATAGGTACTGTAGTTTTTCCAAAAGCTGAATTGAAATTATTTATGACTGCATCTCCTGAAAAAAGAGCAATAAGACGTTATAAAGAACTACTAGAAAAAGGGCATGATGTTTCTTATGAAGAGGTATTAGAGAATGTTCAACAAAGAGACCATTTAGACTCTACTAGAGAAGATTCACCTTTGGTAAAAGCTGAAGATGCTATAGAATTTGACAATAGTGACATGGGGTTGAAAGAACAGTTTGATAGAATTTATCAATTGGTTCTTATCAAGCAAAAAGGACTAAAATAGGTTAATTATTAATAGTTATGTCTTCATAAAAATCTTTCCATGCCCATAGTTGTGCTACATAAGCTTTGGGTGACTTTAATTGTAAACCTTTATCAGGGCCAGAAATAGCATATCCGAAAATATTATAAATAGTACCTTTTGTATCAGCTATTATATTTGGAAATTGATTCTCATCAAGTAAATACAAAGATTTGTTTTTTGGAACGTAATAAGAAGTAAATATCTTTTTTTTATCATTTCCAATTATAATTGTAGCGTTTGGATTTATAATTTTAGTAATTGAAGTTGTGTTATTTGAAAAGTAATCAAGTGGAAATAATTCTACAGTCTCTGTAGTCTTTTCAGTATTTAAGATTCCAAAAGCAAAACTTGATTTTTTTGTTGTATTATTTTTACTAGACTTCTTTTTAGAGCTAATATGAAAAAACACCATTGCATTTGGAAAGTAATCTTTTACCGTTTTCCAATTTGTTTCAATTAAATTATAGTGATCTAATTGTTTATTTGCTATTTCACCTTTTATTCCTTTCATTAGCATTTGAGAAATGTAAAAATTTAAATTTTCATCTGAAGGCACCATATTGTCCTTGAATAAATATCCAGAAGCAATTAGGTTGTATATTTTACCATTAACCTCTCTATTGAAGCAAATTCCACTTTGAGTTATTGGACAATAGGAAATTGAAATATAATGATCATCAAAAACATCATTAACTATTTCAAATCTATTAGTATAATGATAAGGGTAAACTCTTACTTTGTTGTTGAAACTAACTAAAGCAACCTTAGAATCATCTGATAAACTGTTAGTTTCTTGTACAGTTTTGAAATCGGGAGTATTCATTAATTCAAAAGGTGTCCCTTCTTTTAGGTACTGCTCTGAAACTGACCATTCATCTTGAGCTATAGTTTCTTTATTAGTATTACTTTCAGAAGTATCACAAGAAATCAATAAAAATATACTGATAAATAAGACTAAATTTTTCATT
>JAJRPL010000092.1 GCA_024280815.1 Bacteroidota bacterium | reverse complement strand
CGTGCAAATGTAATAAAATTATTACTAATTTAATAAAATTTATTTCCTTATCCTTAATTTATTTTCTATAAGTTCATTATATTCTTTACGAGACTTAAAAATAGCTATCGCTGAATACAAGGCTTCTTTAAAAGAATTATGGTTAGCAATGCCTTTTCCTGCAATTTCATAAGCCGTACCATGGTCTGGTGAGGTTCTGATTTTATTGAGCCCAGCAGTAAAATTAACACCATTACCAAAAGAAAGTGTTTTAAACGGGGCGAGACCTTGATCGTGATACATCGCTAAAATACCATCAAACTTTTTATACGCTTCTGAACCGAAAAAACTATCAGCTGAATAAGGGCCATAAACTAACTTTCCATTTACTTGTATTCTTTCTAAAGTAGGCTTAATTAAATCATCATCTTCATTACCAATAACACCATTATCTCCACAATGTGGATTCAACCCTAATACTGCAATTTTAGGTTTGGAAATGTTAAAATCTTGAATTAACGATTTATGCATTATATTGACTTTCTTCTCTATCAGTTCTTGGGTAATCGTTTCTGCAATTTTTTGAATGGGTATGTGACCAGTTATTAATCCGATTTTAATTTCATCAGTCATTAAAATCATCAAGCTTTCTCCTTCCAAATTATCTTCTAGGTATTCTGTGTGCCCACTAAACCTAAAATTATCAGATTGAATATTATGTTTATTAATTGGTGCCGTTACCAAAACATCTATCTCATTATTCTTTAGAGATTTAACTGCAGCTTGTAATGATAAAAATGCATACTTACCACCATCTTTAGTTTCTTTACCAAAATCAACCTGTACTTCTTCTTTCCAAACATTTACCAAGTTCAATTTGTTTGATATTGGTTTTGTAGCATTTTCAATACCGCTTGTTTGTGTATGAAGGTTCAATTGCTTTTTATGTGAAGAAACTGTCTTGTTGGAAGCAAAGATAATTGGCGTACAAAACTCTAACATTCTCGAATCTTCAAAAGTTTTCAATATAATTTCTATACCTATACCATTTATATCTCCGACAGATATTCCAACTTTTATGGTGTTATTTTTATTCATACTACAAATTAATTCCTATTTTTGAGCTTACAAAAGTACTCATTAATATTAACATAATATGTTTACAGGAATCATAGAAAACATTGGCGAAATTGCCGCTTTAAATAAAGATCAAAACAACCTCAATATCATTGTAAAAAGCAGTCTTACATCTGAATTAAAAATTGACCAAAGTATCGCTCATAATGGTGTATGTTTAACCGTTATCAACTTAGATTTAAAAAATAATACTTATACGGTTACAGCCATTGAAGAAACTTTATCTAAAAGTAATTTTAAAAATATTAAAGTAAATGATAAAGTAAATTTAGAAAGAGCAATGAAGTTAGGTGATCGACTTGACGGGCATATTGTGCAAGGTCATGTTGATGAAACAGGAGAATGTATTGATATTCAAAATAAAAATGGAAGTTGGCTATTTACTTTTCAATATAACTCGTTAAAAAACAACAACATTACTATTGAGAAAGGTTCTATAACAATAAATGGAGTAAGTTTAACCGTTATTAATTCTTTAAAAAATCAATTTAGTGTGGCTATTATTCCTTATACTTATAAGCACACTAACTTTAGTGCAATACAAATAAATGATTTTGTGAATTTAGAATTTGATGTAATAGGAAAGTATGTTGCTAGAATTACTACACTATAACATTTACTCTTCTTCTTTTCTTATTTTCTTTATAGCATAACCTACACCTAAAGCAAATAAAATACCTAAACCTCCATCAATAGGATTACGAGGAGGAACTATACCACCACCACCAGGCCCACCGCCAGGAGGGGGAGGTCCGTCACCACCACCTTGTGCACTTGCTTCATTTGAGAAAGAAACAAACAATACAACTAAAATTAATATTAAGTACTTTTTTAACATAAACTTTTCCCTTTTTTCTAATACATTAACGTTAAAAACGCAAATACATTGCAAATATACAAATTCTTTTTCAAGAAAATCTAAAGTTCTTTTTTAAATTTAATTTAAAAAGAATAAAAAAATATTTGTGGTCCCACATGGGCTCGAACCATGGACCCCCTGATTATGAGTCAGGTGCTCTAACCAGCTGAGCTATGGGACCTAAATTTTCGAACTGCAATATTACTACTTATTTACTTATTGAACAATCTCTTAATAAAAAACCCTACTGTTTTTAAATTTTTCTTTCCATTAAATGTTTAGCAAAATCTTTTAACACTTCTTTTTTATTTTTTTTAATTGAAAGATTATTAATGTGAAGTATTGATTTTGATGTAAATTTTTGAATCTCTTCCCCTATCAATTGAGGTATTTTATATTTATTAAACAACTGAGTAACTTCATTCATTTTATTTTCAGAAAACTCTTTAGTACTATATAAATCAATTAACTTTTCTCTATCATTTTTACTGGCCAACTCTAATGTTTTTAAAAATAAAAACGTCTTCTTGTTTTCAATAATGTCACCTGCTTTTTGTTTGCCAAAATTCTCATCTCCAAACACATCTAAATAATCGTCTTGTAATTGAAAAGCTATCCCTAAATTTAATCCGTAAGCATAGATATGTTCAGCGTCTTTTTGAGAAGCCGAAGCTATAATTGCTCCAAACATTAATGAAGCGGCAACTAATACAGCAGTCTTTAACGTAATCATTTTTATATATTGACCTACATTCACATCAAATGTAGTTTCAAAATCAAAATCATATTGTTGCCCTTCACAAACCTCTAAGGCTGTTTTTGTAAATAACATATTTAAACTCTTATACGTTTTTCCCTCATAAGACTCTAACAATTGTTTTGCCCAAACCAATAGTGCATCACCAGACAGAATACCTGTATTTAAACTCCATTTTTCATGAACCGTTTTCTGTCCTCTACGTAATGGTGCTGCATCCATAATATCATCGTGTATCAAAGAGAAGTTATGGAACATTTCAACTGCAAGAGCAGCATCTAAAGCATTCTCTATTTTCTCTCCAAACAAATCACAACTCATTAATGTTAAAATTGGGCGAATGCGTTTTCCTTCTAAATTTAATATATAATATATAGGATTATATAAAGCTTCTGGCTTCTTCTTCAAAAGCCTCATTTTTAAATGATCTAAAAATTTTGTTTTATATATATTTAATTCCAATGTTATATTTTTTGTAAAAATAAGGCAATAAATTCAATCCATCTTAAATCTATTTACTAAAAGTAAAAAAACTTTGGAAACTTTTTTGGTTTTTAAAGTTTCCTGTATATATTTGCACCAAATAATGAAAGAAAAAATTTTACATACTGCTACAGAATTGTTTTTAAATTACGGATTTAAAAGTATCACTATGGATGAGATTGCCAAAACATTGAGCATCTCAAAAAAAACTATTTATACACATTACAAAACTAAAATTGAATTGGTTGAGGCGAGTGTATTCATGATTTTTAATCAGATAAGTACAGGGATAGATGCTATCTGTGCCATCAAAAACAACCCAATAGAAGAGCTATTTGCCATCAAAGAATTTGTAATCGAAAATTTAAAAGGAGAAAAAACAACACCTCATTATCAATTAAAAAAACACTATCCAAAATTATTCCATATGCTTCAAAAAAAGCAATTCGAAATTATGGCTGATTGTGTAAAAGAGAACCTCAACAGAGGTATTGATACTGGCTATTTTAGAAAAGAGATTGATGTGGAATTTATTTCAAGAATTTACTTTAGTGGTGTAACTGCTACTAAAGACCTTGAAATATTCCCTATGGGGAAAAACGACATGAAAACGTTGATGACAAACTATTTAGACTATCATTTAAGAGCAATTTCTACAAGCAAAGGCGTTAAAAAATTAAAAGCTGTGTTATCCAAAACAAGTTAAAATGAGAAACAAACTACTATTCCTATTTTTTAGTTTCCTTTTTTCAATACAAGGATTCTCTCAAGAAGAACCTAAAACATTTACGCTAGATGAGGCTATTAGTCACGCATTACACTACAATTATGCCGCACTAAATGCTCAACACACTATTAAAAGTGCCAAAAAGAAAAAATGGGAAACTACCGCAATAGGTTTACCACAAATTAATGTCTCTATCGATTATCAAAACTGGCTTAAACAACAAGTATCTTTAATTCCTGCTGAATTTTTTGGAGGAAATAAAGGTGAATTTGCAGAAGTTTCTTTTGGTACTAAACAAAATGTAAGTGCATCTGCCACACTAAGTCAATTGCTTTTTGATGGTTCTTACTTAGTTGCCTTACAATCGGCTAAAGTATTTTTAGAAATTTCTAGAAATGCTAAAGAAAAAACAGATTTAGAAATAAAAAAGGCTGTAATTAACGCCTATGGAAATGTGTTATTAGCCGAAGAAAGCGTGCAAATTCTTGAGAAAAATAAAACTACCCTGCAAAAAACACTCTACGAGACACAACAAATATACGAGAATGGCTTAACTGAAGAAGAAAGTGTAGAGCAATTGCAAATCACCTATTCTAGTATAGAAAGTAGCCTTAGCAATGCAACACGATTAAAAGAACTTGCTTATAAGATGCTTAATATTACTTTAGGAATTGATTTAGAGCAAACGCTTGTTTTAAAGGACAATTTAGAAACATTGACTTTACAAAATATAGATTTCAAACTTTTAGCAAAAGAATTTAACCTTGAAAATAATATAGATTTTAAAATTGCTAAAAACACTAAACGCTCTAAAGAATTATTACTAAAACTTGAAAAAAGCAAAGCTCTACCTAGTCTAACAGCTTTCATAAATGGTGGCTATGCTGGTTATGGTGAGAACTTTAAGTTTCTAAATACAAATCAGCGTTGGTTTGGTTCTTCACTTTTTGGTGTAAGTTTAAATGTACCTATTTTTAGTTCTTTTAGTAGAGCATCAAAAACAGTACAGGCTAAAATTAATTTAGAAATAGCCAATACAGAATTAACACAGACAGAACAACAACTAAAATTACAAACTGCCAGTGCAAAAAGTGATTATCAATTCTCTATTGAGCAGTATCAAACAAAAAAGCAAAATTTAGAATTAGCAGAGCGTATTGAAAAAAAGAATCAAATCAAATTTAAAGAAGGTATAAGTTCTAGTTTTGATTTGAGACAAGCACAAACGCAATTATACACTTCACAACAAGAATATTTACAAGCCATGTTAGATGTTATTCTTAAAAAAGTGACTTTAGAAACCTTATTAAATAGCAAATAATCATATTATGAAAAATATTTATCTCGCCTTAATTATACTATTCATCATTGCTTCTTGCCAGAAAAAAGAAGGCATTTCTCAAAATATTAAAGAGTTACAAGAGCAAAGAACTCTGCTAAAAACACAAATGGATAGTTTAAGTAAAAAATTAAAATCTATTAATGACCAATTGTCAAAATTAGATACTATTAAAAAATTACCTGTAGTAACTACTGTATTAACAAAAAATGCAGATTTTAACCATTATATTGAAGTTCAAGGTAGTGTAAAGGCTGATAAAAGTGTGGAAATTCATCCAGAAATGGGAGGGACCGTACAAAAAATTTATGTAAAAGAAGGGCAAAGAGTTCGTAAAGGACAGACCTTAGCTCAATTGGATGCTTCTGTTGTAAATAATAGTATTGCACAGCTTCAAGTACAATTAAATTTAGCAAAAACTTCTTTTGAAAGACAAGAGCGACTGTGGGAACAAAAAATTGGAAGTGAAATGCAATTTCTACAAGCAAAAGCACAAAAAGAAGGTTTAGAGCAAAATTTAAATATCTTATATGCTCAAGCTAAAAAAATGAAAATAATTGCTCCTTTTAGTGGAACCATAGATGAAATTTTTGCAAAAGTTGGTGCTCTATCCTCTGCCCAAATGCCTTTCTTAAGAATTGTAAATCTCAATAAGGTATACATAGAAAGTGAAATTACTGAAACTTATTTAAAAGATATTAAAAAAGGTACAAATGTAATCGTATCCTTTCCTTCTTTGGGTAAAGAAATAGCGTCTAAAATTAATCAGGTTGCAAATTTTATCAATCCGAATAACAGAAGTTTTAAAGCAAGAGTTGACTTAAATAATAAAGATAAAACCATCAAACCAAATTTATTGGCAGATGTAAAAATTAATGACTTTAAGGCAACTGGTATTGCCATTCCGTCTTATTTAATTCAAAAAGATGTAAAGGGAAATAGTTATGTGTTTGTACTGACTAAAAATGATTCTTCTAATTATAATGCAATCAAAACTATTTTAACAATCGGTAAAGAATATAATAATGAGTCGTTTATTGATGAAGGTTTAAAAGAAGGAGATTTAATTATTGATAAAGGAGCTCGTACTGTAAAGAATAATGATGAAGTAATCCTTGCTGAAAAATAAAACTATGAGTACTCAAAAAGAATTTAAATTATCAAGCTGGGCAATTAATAACAAAACAACGGTATTTGTAATTACTTTTATCATCATTTTGGCTGGATATCTTTCGTATAAAAGTATGCCAAGAGAAAATTTTCCTGAAATTGTCATTCCACAAATTAGTGTACTTACAGTTTACCCAGGAAACTCACCATTAGATATTGAAAAATTGATTACAAAACCTTTAGAAAAAGAAATTAATGCCATTAGTGGTGTAGATGAGATTATCTCTAATTCTGTGCAAGGGCTGTCAAATATTCAGGTTAAATTTAATTTTAGCACATCGCCAAGTGATGCCTTACAAAAAGTAAAAGATAAGGTAGATGCTGCATTGTCTGATAAAGATTTTCCTAAAGATTTACCTTCAGACCCTAGTGTAAAAGAATTGAATTTTTCTGAAATGATGCCAATTATGAACATCAACCTTTCTGGAGAATTCTCTATGGATGATCTTAAAAAATACGCCGAATATTTAGAAGAAAAAATTGAAGAGTTACCAGAAATTTCTGGCGTTGACATTCGTGGTGTACAAGATAAAGAAGTAGAAATAAGCATTGACTTGTATAAAATGGAAGCTTCAACAATTAGCTTTACTGATATTGAAAATGCGATTGCATTTGAAAAGATGACTGTTTCTGGAGGTAATATTTTGCAAAACGGAATTCGTAGAAACATAAGAGTCATTGGTGAATTCACCTCCTATAAAGAAATAGAAAATATTATTGTTAAACATGACAAAGGACATATTGTGTACTTACGCGATATTGCTCAAGTCAATTTTAAAGAACAAGAAAAAGAAAGTTACGCTAGAGAATATTCGCATGCAGTAGTCATGTTAGATGTTAAAAAAAGAGGTGGTGAAAATTTATTAAATGCTTCTGTAAAAATTGATGAAATTATTACAACAGCCAAACAAAATATTTTTCCAACTAATTTAATCATTTCTAAAACCAACGACCAGTCTAACGATACTAAAACAATGGTTAGTGACCTAGAGAATAGCATTATTCTAGGTGTTATTTTAGTGGTATTGGTATTGTTCTTCTTTTTAGGATTTAGAAATGCATTATTTGTAGGTGTTGCCATTCCACTATCTATGTTTTTATCTTTCACCATTTTAAGTTTTATGGGCGTTACATTGAATACCATGGTGTTATTTTCTCTGGTAATCGCCTTAGGAATGCTGGTTGACAATGGTATTGTGGTGGTAGAAAATATTTACCGTTTGATGGATGAAGGTTACCCAAAGATAGAAGCTGCAAAAATAGGTGTTGGTGAGGTTGCCATGCCAATTATTGCCTCAACGGCAACAACATTAGCTGCCTTTTTCCCTTTAATTCTTTGGGATGGTATGATGGGTGAATTTATGAAATATTTACCTATCACTTTAATCATTGTTTTAAGTTCTTCATTGTTTGTGGCTTTGGTTATCAATCCGGTTTTAACTTCTATTTACATGAAGGTTGTACCTAAAAAAGAGAATAAAAAAAGTATCCTAAATAAATTAGAAGATAGCTACCAACGTTTTTTAAATTTTGCTTTACAAGGTTGGAAACCTTATCTGGTTGTTGCTGGTACTTTTGGCTTATTAGTAGTTGCGATAATCTTGATGGCAATATTTCCTCCAAAAACATTATTTTTTCCTAACACTCAAGCTAAACAAGTTTTTGTCTATGTAGAATACCCTATAGGAACTGATATAGAACAAACCAATAGTATCTCTCCAAAGATTGAAGGAGCTGTTCAACAATATCTTAAAAAATATGAAGATGATGGACAAAACTTTTTAGTCACTTCTGTTATTGGTCAGGTTGGTGAAGGTACTGCAGACCCTCAACGTCAAGATGGAAGTAACACCCCTAACAAAGCAAGAATTACGG
>JAJRPL010000091.1 GCA_024280815.1 Bacteroidota bacterium | reverse complement strand
CATGCCAAGTGATGTAGCCGATGAAATTGCAAACCTTATCGAACATTTCAATTGGAAAGGTAAAGTAGGTTGTGGTTTTCCAGCAATTGTATCGCATGGAAAAGTTTTATCAGCTAGTAATATTCATCAAAGTTGGAAAGGCTTACAAGCTGATAACTTATTTAGTCAACACACAGGTTTAGAATTTAAGATTGTTAATGATGCAGATGCGGCTGGACTAGCTGCAATGACCTTTGGTACTGGTAAAGGTCAAAAAGGCACTGTAGTGATGATAACTATTGGTACTGGACTAGGCTCTGGCCTATTTCATAACGGTGTGCTTATACCAAATATTGAACTAGGCACAATTCCTTACAAAAACTATAAATACTATGAAACTTACGCCTCGGATGCTGCTAGAAAAAGAGAAGAATTGAGTTTTAAAAAATGGGGAAAACGTTTTAATAAATTCTTGAAATTTGTAGTTTTAGTAACTTCTCCTGATCTAATCATTTTAGGTGGTGGTGCCAGTAAAAAAATAGAAAAATTTAAAGATCAACTTACCGTAAATGTACGTGTTTTACCTTCTGAATTCGAAAATGAAGCCGGCATAGTTGGAGCAGCAATAAATGCCAAATAACAGTTTTATTTCACATACAAATTTATCAATACATGATCTTAAATAATAAATTCATACAAATAGCCTTACTGATCTTATTATCAATTTCTTGTACTACTAAAAAAGAAATTAAAACCAATCCATTAGAAGAACAAATAACCATTGTGAAAAATCAATTTGCCCCTGACAAAAGAGTGGCCATATTTGATGTTATTTCGGTTAAGAATAATACTGAAACCATCCTTAAAGGAGAATCAAACCTCCCTGAAGCTATCAAGACTTTAAAAGAAAACTTAAAAGCTGAAAATATCACTTTCGTGGATAGTATTCAAATCTTACCAAATACTAGTTTAGTAGGGAAAACTAGAGGTGTAATAAAAATTTCTGTAGCTAACCTAAGAAGTAAGTCTGCACATTCATCAGAATTAGCAACTCAGGCGACATTAGGTACACCAGTTTTAGTATATAAAAAAATAGACAATTGGTATTTAATACAAACTCCTGACAAATATTTAGCATGGGTAGATGGAGGTGGAATCCAATTAATGACAGAAGAAGAGTTTGCTATATGGAAATTAGCTGATAAAATTATCTTTTTAGATACCTATGGAGAGTCTAAAGGAGAACAACAAAATATAGTTTCTGATTTAGTTGCTGGAGATATTCTAGTAATTATTGATGAATTAAAATCTTCTTATAAAGTAAAGTATCCTGATGGTAGAACTGCTTTTATTCAGAAAAACCAAGCAAAAAAATACAATGAGTGGTTAGCTGACTTAAACCCTACACAAGAATCATTAATTAAAACATCAAAAAAATTAATGGGTCTTCCCTACTTATGGGGCGGAACTTCTACCAAAGGTGTTGACTGCAGTGGCTTTACTAAAACTATTTACTTTTTAAATGGCATGATAATTCCACGTGATGCTTCACAACAAGTACATACTGGTCAACTTACTGATGAAAACAAAAAGTTTGAAAATTTACAAGCTGGCGATTTACTTTTCTTTGGTAGTCCAGCCACTAAAGATAAAAAAGAACGTGTAGTTCATGTAGGTATGTGGATTGGCAATAATGAGTTTATACATTCATCTGGTCGTGTACATATTAGTAGTATGGACAAAGGTGCTCCTAATTATGATGAATACAATTTTAACCGGTATTTAAAATCAAAAAGATTATTAAATCAAGATGATAAAAACATCATCAATTTAGCAAAAATAGGTGTTTATAAAAATTAATTTTCTAATTATAATAAAAAAACACTACATTTGTAATTAATATTAATATTTAATTTATTTAAAATGAGTAAAGGAACAGTAAAATTCTTCAATGAATCAAAAGGATTCGGTTTTATAACTGAAGAAGGAAACGACAAAGAACATTTTGTACACATTTCTGGTTTAATCGACGAAATACGCGAAGGTGATGAAGTAGAATTCGATTTACAAGAAGGTAGAAAAGGACTTAACGCAGTAAATGTAAAAGTAATTTAATTATATATCTTTTAAAATTTTTACTTACCAAAGCCTATCAAATTTGATAGGCTTTTTTTATGTTTAATAATTAGTATCTTTCACAATGAATCAAATCAATATACGCAAAGCTACAGCAAAAGACCTCCCTACTCTATTAGAATTTGAACAAGGAGTTATTGAAGCTGAACGCCCTTTAGATTCAACATTAAAACATACACCAACTGTTTATTATGATTTAAACGAGATGTTGACTGTAAAACACATTCACTTAATAGTAGCAGAAATTAATAATGAAATAGTTAGTTGTGGCTATACTCGTATAGAAAATGCAAAAGAAGCTTTACTACATACTCATTATGGATATTTAGGATTTATGTATACACTACCTAAATATAGAGGAAAAGGAATTAATAAAAGCATAGTCAATACATTAACATCATGGTGCAAAGCACAAGGAATCAACGAAATAAGACTGCATGTATACCATGACAATAAAGCTGCCATAAAAGCTTATGAAAAAGTAGGTTTTATAGAGCATATGATTGAAATGAGACTTAAATAAAATGCAACCTAAACAGAACACAACAACTAGTTGTCCATTATGCAGCAGTAAAGCACCTCTTTTCTACCAACAGAATGACAGGTGTTTCTTTCAATGTTCAACTTGCTTTGGCATCTTTTTAGATGAGAAATTAAGACTTCATTCTTCTAAAGAAATTGAACGTTACCAATTGCATAAAAATGATGTTGAAGATCTTAATTATCAGAAATTTGTTGCTCCAATAACAACAGCTATACAAAGAGATTTTACGACAACTGATAAAGGACTTGATTTTGGTGCTGGCACAGGCCCAGTAATTTCAAAAGTACTAGAAGACAATTCTTTTCAAATTGTTCAATACGATCCATTTTTTCATAAGCACCCAAACCTTTTAAAAACTACATATAATTACATTGCTTGCTGCGAAGTAATGGAACATTTTTACCATCCTAAAAAGGAATTTAAGCTTTTAAAACAACTACTAAAGCCAAATGGAAAATTATATTGCATGACTGTACTTTTTGATGACACCATCGATTTTCAAGATTGGTATTATAAGAACGACCCAACTCATGTATTTATCTACCATCAAAAAACAATTCAGTGGATAAAAGAAAATATAGGATTCTCAAAAGTAACTATTGAATACAGACTTATTACCTTTTCTGACTAACTATTCAATGGGTAAAACCACCGTAGATTTCACCTCTGTCATCACAAAAGCACTTTGAACCTTTCTAATATTATCTATTGTTGCCAACTTTTTAGCTACAAAATACTGATAAGCATCCATATCTTTCACCACTACTTTTAGTAAATAATCAAACATTCCTCCAATATGAAAACATTCTATCACTTCTGTAAATTGTTGAATATCTTTTTCAAATTTTGATATAAAAGTAGCTTCGTGTTGATTTAAAGAAACATTACAAAACACCAATAAAGATAAACCCACTTTTTTTCTATTAATTACCGCTTTATATGAAACAATAAAACCATCTTTTTCTAATCGTTTAATACGTTCAAAAACTGGTGTGGGTGTTAGATTCAACTTACTAGCTAGTTCTTTTATGGTGAATTTGCTATTCTTCTGTAGTAATCTTAAAATTGATTTATCTATTGCGTCTATCATTTGGTAGAATATTTTACTGAAATGAGTTTAAAATTAAGGGTAAAAAAGAACATTACACTACATATAATGTAAATATAGATTAATATACTGTATTTCATCTATAATTAGGATGAAAATTCCATAATACGTAATTTTGATATCCTAAAAAACAATCAAGATGTCTATACATAAAATGAGTCCAGAGAGTTTAATGATGAGCCATGGTTACAAACCTGAACTATCACAAGGTGCTGTAAAATGCCCAATTTTTCAAACCTCAACATTTGAGTATAAAACTGCCGAAGAAGGTAAAGCTTTTTTTGAAATAGCGTATGGTTTACGTGAAAAAGGACCAAAAGAAGAATTAGGCTTAATTTACAGTAGAATTAATAATCCGAATTTAGAAATACTTGAAAACGGACTCTGTTTATGGGATAAAGCAGATGATTGTGCTGTTTTTGAAAGCGGAATGTCTGCAATAAGCACCGTTTTATTAGAGTTCTTAAAGCCTGGCGACTTATTAGTACATAGCAATCCTCTTTATGGAGGAACAGATCATTTTATCAATCATTTTTTACCAAAAATTGGTATTCATACACTTGATGTACATCCTGATGAAAGTGAGGAAAACATCATGAAAATGATTAAAGCATCTGGTAAAGGAGATCAACTAGCCATGCTTTTTTTAGAGACACCTGCAAACCCTACCAATGTTATTGTTGACATTGAGAGTTATAAGCGAATTTGTGACCATTTTAGTAGCGAAGATAAGCAAGTATTATTAACGGTTGACAACACCTATATGGGGCCACTTTGGCAACATCCATTGCAATTTGGTGCAGATATCGTGTTATATTCTGCTACAAAATATATTGGTGGACATAGCGATTTGATTGCAGGTGCTGTACTAGGTACTACTGATTTACTAGTACGTGTAAAAACCTTACGAACATTTTTAGGTAATATGCTAAGTCCAAATACCGCATGGTTATTACTGAGAAGCTTAGAAACTTTAAAGGTAAGAATGGATCAGCAAACAAAAAATGCACAAGAAATTGCACAGTTTTTAAATCAACACCCGAAAGTTGAAAAAGTACATTATTTAGGTCTACTAAAAGAAGGAACTAAAGAGTTTG
>JAJRPL010000090.1 GCA_024280815.1 Bacteroidota bacterium | reverse complement strand
GTTGTCCTACAATATAAACTTTACAGGAAAAACCATGAAATGCATAATTTGCAGAAAAGAAAAACTTCAAGATGAATTATCAGATGAGCATGTAATTCCAGATAGCATAGGTGGGGTTTATCATATATATAATGTATGTAAAGAATGCAATTCATATTTAGGTAGAAATGTTGATAATAAACTAGTTAATCATTATTTCACTTCTTTTATGAGACATGCCTTAAATATCAAAGGCAAAAAAGGAAAAATACCTAATCCATTCGATGGAACACATATATTAGAAAATGACAATGAAACAAAAGTAAAAATGATTTTAGATGACCATGGTATACCAAAACCTTACATTCTACCAAAAATTAAAAAAACAACTCATAATAATAAATTAGAAATAAAACTTACAATAGATACTGATGACAAAGACAAATCAAATCAAATTATAGAAAAAATTTTAAAAAGAGAAAAGATAGATAAACATAGCCATCATGTAATCACAACTTTAGAACCAATTATAGAAAGGTTTAAGCCTACTATAAAAATGGAAAAACAAATTGATATAAAGGAATTTAAAGTTGGTCTTTTAAAAATAGCTTATGAATTTGCGGTTGACTCCATAAATGAATATTTTGAAAATAAACAAGCAATAAAAATTTCAGATTTTTTACTAAATCCAGATTTTGAAAAAATTGACAACTATTTTATTGGAAGTGGTTTTGAAAAAGAAATTTTAAAACCACTTGAAACAATATTTGATTTTAATAAAAAAAGGCATTTATTAGTTTTAATGGATAGTGAAGAGTTAGGGCTAGTTTGCTTTATATCTCTACATAACTTATTTAATATAGTTGTAAAATTATCAGAAAGTAGATTTTTTAAAGAAAATATGATTATAGGTGTAAATGATTTAGTCAATAACAATTTTGAAAAAATAGATTTTTTTGAAGTAGCAGAAAGAATATATTCAAATGAAGAAAAAAGATTTATGTATTATTTTGATAGCCAAGAAGATTATAACCTTTTTCTAGCAGTCCAACAATCTAAAGATTTTCAATATTATATGGAAAATGATAAATTACCAATTTTCAATAATGACTTTAAAGTTAAATATAATGATGTTAATGACTTGATAGAAGATTATTTAAATAAAGAAAAAATTTCTTACCTAGGAGATGGAATAAATCATAAAAGTTTGATTGAGTTATCTGAAAAATTATATTTGAAAATTTTACCTATAAATAATTTTTTTCAAATAAAAGCCATTGAAGTTGAGAAAACATTATTAGGTAAGTTTTAGTAATGCAGGAAAAGGACAACAAAACCTTGGAACTAATAAATTTTCTAGCGAAAATTTACGGTTCAAGTCGACCGTTATGTGTCTATCGTAAGCACCTTGCTTAGAGTTAGTTTTCATCAAAGAAAACCAACTTAAAAAGAGAGTTTACAAGCTTAAACACAGTGAGAAAGAAAAAGCCTTATCGGTAAACGCCAAGCAACTTACTAAACGCAGTAAGTGAAAAACCCTTACAAACTCAACAGATTCACGTTGAAACTTTAAGGACATCAAGGACACGACGACATAACAAGACATAGTAAAAAAATATGTTACCTCTGCCGAAAAAAGTATCAAAACTTGAAAAATTTAGATACCATTGTAGAAGTTAAAAAACTACAAGAGCGGGTAACATATTTTTATATTCAGCCGTTATGAGTCAAAAGGAATTTAATTGAGTGCAATTAGTATTGAATCCATTGTTAGAGATATAGAGGATAAAACAAAAAGTGTATTGTCAGTTTATCCCCGAAAAAAGATAATTTTTACAGGAAAAACAAATGATTCAAAATCAATTGCAATTGTTACTCCTGAAAGTAGCTTAAATACTGCCGATAAAGGTTTAGTAGATTTCACATTAATTCAAAAAAATATTTTACTTGAATTTGATATAGCATTAATAATTTTTAGATTAACCAATGGTGAAGTATTTTATGTAAATTATGAAGAACTAAAACTTTTTCTTACTGAATAGAATATAACCTACAATGAGAGAGCTTTTGAACATTGGAAACTTCATATCTATCCTAATGAAGGAATAGTTACAATCAAAGAGAAAAACAATAGTATATCCATGAAAAAAAGTTTTAAATATTTAACAACAAAATACTCAATAATTTATCCTGATGAAATTAGTGACAACACCCTCTTTGAAGGTGCTAAAAAAGAAGTTACAGTAAATTTTTACGAAAGAGATCCTAAGGCGAGAAAGCTTTGTCTGGAACATTATGGATATGCTTGTAACATCTGTAAATTTAATTTTGAAGAGAACTTTGGTGAAATTGGAAAAAACTTTATTCATGTACATCATATCAAACCATTATCTGAAATTGATCAAGAATATAAAGTTAATCCAACCAAAGATTTAATACCAGTTTGCCCTAACTGTCATGCAATGTTGCATAAAAAAGTTCCTGCATACAGTTTAAAAGAAATGAAAGATATAGTTGCACAAAGAGACTCATAACAAAACGCAGGAGCCAATATTTTACCCAAGGGCGGGTAAAATATTGCTCTCCTCAAACGTTATATAGCAAAGAAATACAAGGATTTAAAAATGGCATATTGTCCACATTGTAAAAAAGAGTTGAATCAAGATAATCTAGAAAATACGATGAATGAGTTTGAGGCAGGAGACCATTCACAAGATATACTCTCGTACTGT
>JAJRPL010000089.1 GCA_024280815.1 Bacteroidota bacterium | reverse complement strand
CCCACCCGAATTATGAGAAGCAGGAATATATACTAAACCTGTTTCTTTATTATAAGACATTGGCTGCCAATTATGTCCTCCATGATTATTTGGTGATATCCAATGGACTTTACCGTCTCGATACCTTGCTCCTTCTGCTTCAATGGGTCTTCCATTTTCATCTATACCTGTAGTCCAATTTTGATATACAAAATTATTTGCAGAGATAAACTCACCATTAGCTCTATCAATCACATAAAAATAACCATTTTTTGGTGCTTGCATTAATACTTTTCTGTCTTTTCCGTTAATATTTAAATCGGCCAGAATTATTGGTTGAGCGGCAGTATAATCCCAAGTTTCACCTGGAGTTGTTTGATAATGCCAAGCATATGAACCATCTTTACCGTGTAAAGCAACAATACTAGATAGGTATAAATTATCTCCACCTCCTGGACTTCTTACTTCCCTATCCCAATGTGAACCGTTACCAACTCCTAAGTATACTAAGTCTAATTCTGGATCATAAACTATAGCATCCCAAACGGTACCACCGCCACCTTGCTTCCAATACACATCTCCATTCCATGTTTTTGCAGCAGCTTCTAAGTCGGTATGTTCAAAAGGTTTACTAGGGTATCCAGGTACGGTATAAAATCGCCAATTGGCTTTTCCTGTTTTAGCATCGTAAGCAGTTACATAACCTCTTACCCCACTTTCTGCACCGCCATTACCGATAATTACATTTCCGTTGGCAATTCTTGGTGCTCCTGTAATTGAGTAATTCATGTCTTTTGGCACCGTCATTACTTCCCAATTCTTTTTACCGGTTGCTGCATCTAAAGAAACTAATTTTCCGTCTAGGGTTCCCATAAATAAGTCTCCCTTATAAATAGCTAAGCCTCTATTAGTAAAACCGCAACATAGTTTTGCATTGGTATCTGTGTCATAATCGTGTTCATATTTCCAGATTTCTTTACCTGTTCTTGCATCATAGGCCCAAACCGTATTAAATTCACCACTAAAGAAAATTATTCCATCTACTACGATAGGTGTTGCTTGTAAACCTTTTGTGGTTCCTAAATTTGATGACCAAGCTAAACCAAGAGAATCTATATTTTCTTTATTAATTTGGTCTAAGCTAGAATACCTAGCTTCATTATAATCTTGACCATATGATAACCAGTCTCCTGAATTACCTGCATTTGCAATTGATTTTTCATCAATGTTTTTTGTAACACTTGCTATATGCTCTGTAGAACCTTTTACTAAAGGTTCTTCTTTTTTACATGAAGTAAATACCAAACCAATACATAGCATGATAAGAACTATTACATTATTTTTTTTCATTATGTTATTTTTAATAGATTAAAATCCTATTTATTACCTCCAAAACTATAAACCATCTTTCCTAAAATAGTTCTTCCAATTAGTGGCATGTTTGGTAAAGCTCTATATTTTGTGTCAAAAAGATTTGTAAATCCTAAGTCAAAAGCAAGTCCGTTTTTAAGTTTATAACCTACACTTAAGTCTACTAAATTTTTAGCTTCTACATGACCATTGTATTGTCCTAAATCAGCATTATAGTCATCGTCATGCTGAAAACTTGTAGAACCTCTAAATCCTGAATCTGGGGTATAAGAAGCTCCTAATCTAAATTTATTTTTAGGTGTGTTTAAAAAATATCGCAATTGAGAATCTGCAGGTTCACCAAGGTCTTCACCTTGAAACTCAGTTTGGCTTATATATGAATAATTTGCAAATACAGAAACATTCTCATTTACGAAATAATTAAGACCAAAATCAGCACCTATATATTGTATTTCACCAAATGTTCTATACCCAGCTGCCACATGTGTAATATCATCACCTTGTGGAACTAAATTTGTTTCAACAGCTCCGAAAATACCGTATAGAGGTTGCGTTGCATTTGTAAAGTTTGTTCCCGCCGTATTATATGAACTATTTAAAATAGATCCAAACTGTGCTGCAGTTGCTGCAGCGGTAGCAGCATCCATACCAGAATTTAATAAGGCTTGTTCTATTTGTGGTTGAAGATCTGCTTGTACAGTATTTCCTAAATCTTCAGCCGTATTTGGGTTTACAAGTGCAATTACAGGGCTGATGGCTTGAAATATTGAAAAATCTTTAGATTTATTTAGATAAACATCTAATGTAACGCCTAAACGATCATTAAAAATTCCTTTATAGCCAACCTCGTATGTGTCATAGATATTTAGTCCTGCTCTATCTGCATCAATCGGATCTAAAGGTTGACCATTCAATAAATTATAAGATTGAAAAGAACCAGTTACACCACCTGGAGTATAGTTGGTTAATAAACCTGAAAGTAAATCAAATTGAGCTTGTGTAAGTGTTGTACCTACCTGAGCTTGAAATGCATCTAATAATGCTGGTGTTACAGCTCCATATGGAACTGCCAAAGGTAAACCTGGCGTACCATAAGGCAAATCAGGAACGCCCGGAATGGTTACATCTATCATAGGATTATCACCAAATAGATGTGGGTTTTTATTTCCTACCAACCAAACATCAAATAGTCCAGGTACTGGGGTGGCTAATGGAAAGTCAATATTGACATTTAAGTTAGAAGGTGTTGTATTTGACCTATTATAAGATGCTCTAAATGTATGATTATTTGATGGTTTATAAACAAATGCTAACCTTGGTGATATTGCAGTTTCATCAATAAAGTTAAAAGAGTCATATCTACCAGCAAGGATCATGTCTAATTTTTCGGCTAATTTTAATTTTCCTTGAACGTAAAAACCTGTCAATAAATAATCATCATCATCTTCATTTCTTCCATATACTAAATGTTCAGTATCTTGACCTGTAGATCTATAATCAAAGCCTGCTGTCCATTTTGCATCTAAAAATTTTGGTGTATCAAAATTATATTGCAATTGAAATTCTAATTGTGTTCTGCCAATTGGAGTTCTATTTCCTGTTTGATATAAAAATGTAGGTCTCTCTTGTGTACCTCCATCATTATTTAAATAATATGCTTGAGCAAATAATCCTTTGTATTGAACTCTTGCTTGTGAATAATATTATGCATTTTGTTGTAAGCCTTCACCTTGTTGATTAAAAAATAAACTTTTATTTTGATTAAACCCTCCTAGTACAGTTACACTCAGGTCTTTAGTGGGTTTAAATTCAAGAGTAAGGTCTGTAGATAGAACAAACCAATCTGGTTCTAATAAATTACCATCTCCGTCTTCATCTAACCTAGCTCTGTCATAAATTAATGTTCCCGGTGTAGCACTATTAACAATACCATTAACGACATCTGGCTGATAGATATTTTCTCTTAACTTATCTAACTGACTTGTAAAATTACCGCTACCATCAGTGGTACCTTCACTTCCATCTAATAGAAAATCATCTCCTTTTTTATATGAAAAATTAATTTTATAACCAAAAGTTTTATTTTCATTTCTTCCTGCATGCCTAAAACTTGCCCCCATGGTTTTCAGATTACCACCTATAAGTTCTAAAGTTGTCCCTGGATGTCTAAGAGCACTTTTTGTAATAAAATGTACAACACCCGAGGTTACTCCTGGACCATAAAGTGCTGAACCTGGACCTCTAACCACCTCAATTCTTTCTAAATCTATTCCCATAACTCCTGAGGCATGTGCATCAAACTGTCCAACACCAGGTGCTACTAAACTTCTATAATCTTTTATTGGAAAAATTTTAGTTCCAAAAACTACACTCTGACCTCTCATTTCAATATTCATTCTTACCGCAGATTGTTGTTGTATTTGAACACCTGTTTCCCCAATTAAATTACGTATCGGACTAACAGTACCTGAAGCGGATGCTTCCATAGCTTTGGCAGAAATTACTGAAATTGAAGCGGGGGCTTCTTGAATTTTTTCTTGTCTTCTTGAAGCAGAAATAACAACCTGATCCATCATAAGTCCTTCTTCTTCAAGAGAAATACTTAATTTTTCGTTTGTAGTTATCGTTATTATTTTAGTTGTAAAACCAAGGTAACTAACTTCTAAATTCAAAGGTAATTCTTGTTCTGTTTTAAAAGAAAAGTTACCATCAAGGTCTGTATTTGTCCCATCAGTTGTTCCTTTCACAACTACAGTAGCCCCTATTAAAGGTTCTTCTCCTGAAGCATCAGTAATGTTTCCTGAAATTGTAATTTGAGCAAAAATATTTGCTGTAAATAGTAACAACACAATAAGTATTGATAATTTAGATAAATTTATTTTCATGATTATTAAGTTTAGTTAAATATTTAGGTTAAATGATTTTTTTGATTTATTTAAATTTTCCACTAAGGATTTTTGGGAGTCTAGACAATGCAAACTTTAATTGTTTTGCCATAGGTGCATAAGCTACTTCATTAATTAATTTTTTTGTTCTTTTATCAAATGGTGGTAATATCCAGTCTATCGTTCCTCCAGCACCTTTTTCCATAAATGCTCTAGCATAACTAAATTCTTGAAACCCTTCTTGCCCATGAATTCTACCCATACCGCTAGCTCCGACACCACCAAATGGCAGAGAGGGTTGTGCTGCCTGTAAAGCAACTAAATTGACTCCTACTCCACCAGAGTGTGTATTATTCGCAATTCTATCAATAAATGTTTTATTTTTTGAAAAAATATATAATCCTAAAGGTCTATCATGACTATTTACATAATCTGTAACTTCTTGTGGGTTATTATATGTTTTGATTGGTAAAATTGGACCAAAAATTTCTTCTTGCATTACCAACATATCATCTGTTGGATTGATAACTAAATAAAATGGCATATTACGTAATTTACTATCCATTTCTATACCTAATTGTATGACTTCAGCTCCTTTAGACTTTGCATCATCAATATAACTTTGAAGTCGAGATACATGCCTTCCATTAATAATACCCGTTGAACATGAAATACCATTATCACTCGCTAAACAATTATTAAAAGTTACTTTAATTTTATCTATTAATTCATCCTTTTTTGATTCGTGTACAAATATATAATCTGTATTCGTGCATATTTGCCCTCTCTTCACAACTTTTATACCGACAATTAACTCAATATTTTCATCTGTGACTCCAGTTTCATCAATTATTGTAGGGCATTTTCCTCCTAATTCTAGCGTAACAGGAGTAAGATTTTTAGCAGCACTCTCCATTACCAATTTACCAACAGCAGCACTACCCGTATACATTAAATGATCCCACGGCATACTTGTAAACTCTTTTGCTACTTCCAATCCACCATTTATAACTGCAACTTCATCTTCTTTAAAAAATTCTGAAATCATTTCTTCTATAACCTGTCCACTTGCAGGTGATAAATCAGAAGGTTTTAGAATTACCTTATTACCAGCAGCTAGCATATCAAATAAAGGTCCGTATAACTCTTCATAAGGAAAATTCCATGCCGCCATATTACCCACCACTCCTTTTGGAGTGTGTTTAACATACAATGAACTATGCCCAAGTGTAACCGGGTTTCCTTCCTTTTTTATAGGTTTCATCCATTTTGCTAGATTAGAAGTGTAGTATTTAGCTCGATCAAATGCTGCTACAATTTCAAATAAATCAGTAGTTTCTTCACTATGTGAACCAAAGTCAGCCACCAACCCTTCTTTTATTTTAGAACGATATTTGCGAACCATATCAGGAATTCTATTCATTAATTCTTTACGCTCATCAATACTAGGATTTGGATTTTTCAAGTGAGCTTCTCGCTGTAGTTTGAAAATTTTCTTTAACCTTTCTGAGGCTAAATTATCATTTGTATTTGTGTTGTTCATTATGTTGATTTTAAGGACTATTGAATCTTATATACTGAGTATAGTATTACTTTTAAAACAGGTTATTTATTAAAATTTTCCTATATTGCATGATAGTCTTTCGCAATTTATGTAAAAAATGTAATAGAAAAATTGCAAAATAGTCTCAATCTCAATGTAAATAGTCTCAACTTTTGTCATAAAAAAATAAAACAATAATCATTAGGTCTGATTTTTAACTTAATAAACTAGTTTATGATTGATTTTTCAAAAAAAATTACACAAACATCTTTATACACCGGAAAAGAATCAGAATTGCTTATGAGTTATGTTGTCTCTAAAGAAAATTCTTATTGCGAATTTGACAATGTAGTTTTTGGATATGCAAGTAACGGAGCAAAAAAAATAATTTTTTCAAATGATTCAGTAATCCATCTTAAACCAGGAGTGGTAGCCATGGGTTGTGAAAAACTGTCTGCCCAGACAGAAGTTAATAATGTAAGTATTGAAAATCCATTAATTTGTTTCCGATTAGATATTAGTAAAAAAAAGGTTTGGGATATTTTAGATAAAATTAATGATAGTTACAGTATTCCTAAATTAATTAAAGAAGAACAAAAACTAGAATCTACTGAAGTTTATACGGGTAATGGAAGTGAACTTGTTTTTGCCTCTTTAAAAAATATACAAAATTTATATACTCAAAATGTAAAGTATAAAGATTACTGGTTAAACCTAAAAATTGAAGAGTTAATTCTATCTTGTTTACAGACCGATATGCACAATCAACTAATTACTAATTATGATAGTCAGAAGATACAAGATCATCCTTTAGCCCATGTAATTCATCATATAAAAAGCAACATTCATGATACTATAGATATCAAAACACTTGCTGACAAAGCTTGTATGAGTAGGGCAACTTTTTTTAGACAATTTAAGCATCATTTCGGAATAACACCCCACAACTTTATTCAAGCTGAAAAAATAAAAGAAGCACAAAAAATACTGAATACTTCTAAAAAATCAATTAATGAAATTGCATATCAGTTAGGTTATTCTAGCCCTTCGTATTTTAAAACTAATTTTAAAAAATATTCTGATTTGTCTCTTAAATCATATAGAAAATAAAACATTTTAAGAACTATACTTAATCTTTAAATCTTCTACAATTTTTTCTATTTTTTCATTTTTAGCCTCTTTATCTAAAATAGTTGCAGGAACCTTTCTTTCCATACAATTTTTAACATCACAACGTTCACAAGTTACTCCAACATTTTGTTCTTTAATTTTAGAATCTGACAAAAATTTAAGTTTTCGTTTTAATTGCTGATTAATTAGTAAACCAATACTTATACTACGATAATGACTACTTCTAAACGGATCTTTAGTTGCTGATGATAACACTAAATATTTAACTCCATCATTTTCATAATTAGAAATTTGCATGTCAAATTCATGCTCTTTTTTATTATTGCTTATTTTTTTAACACATCTAAAGAAACCCAACGTCTACAATAATGCTCGTTTGCTTCATTTGCATGAGGTGAATGTTGATGTGATAAATGTAGTTCTTTAGTTAGATGGAATTTATCACTTTTTGATTGATGAGTAAATCTTAAAAAAAATAAATTATCAATATTATATGCTTTGGGTAATATATTGGTTAAACGTTGATAGAATGATTCAGGTGAAGCATTAAAAGTTTCAATTGCTTTTAGAAATAATGATTCATCAAAAGTTTTCTTTTTAAAAATTAGATTTAATTGATTTTTAATTTTAGTAGCAGGTATAATCAAAGCACCTGCAAAGTATGATGCATAAAAATTATTTAAGACTTGATCAAATGTATCAAACTTTATCCAAGGAAAAGTATATAAACGGTCTTTAATATCTAAAAAATTATAGGCTAATTCTTTTGCATAAATAAAAGTACGTTGTGCTTCATCTATTTCATTTATCAATAACAACGTTTTAGTTTTTGAGACAAATACAGATCTTAAATTACCAATATTCTCATACTTTATTACTTCATTATTCTTAATAACATAGCCATACTCTTCAGTTAAAATTTCTTCTAGTTCTTTAGACGTAATTTTTAGATTCATATCAATTTGATAGGCTTTTGAAAACTTCAATACACGTTGCTCTAAATTTTCAAAATTATTATTATTAGCCTCTTGAAAAGAACGTAAAGAAGCGAGGTAAAAGCTTTCTTTTGTAAAATTATAATTCTGAGCTATTTTAATAATTGTGCTGATGAAAGCATTAACTTTTACAGGTGCATTGGCAACTATATCTATTAAATTACTTTCTTTAATACCAAAAAGCTCTAAAGGTATTTCTTTTAATATTTTAGATTTTAGTAAATCACCAATAGGTGCCAAATTTTTATCTAGTTTTAAAGATACCATTTTATCATATGGTACATCAAGTTTCTCAGAAAGAATAGCAATTTTATCGGTTTTTGGATATTTTTTTCCATGCTCAATTTCATTTAAATAAGATTTAGATAAACCCGAAAGCTTAGACAAACCAAATAGTGATAAATTCCTGTCAGTCCTTATCTGCTTTAACTTTAAACCAAAAATAATTTTAATATATTCTTCTTCCATAACAGCAAATATAAACTATTTTAAGAACATTCTCAATTTGCGAATTTTAATATTTTGCGAACGTTCGCTTGTTTATTTGATTTTTTTGTTTTAACATTGCATCCAAATATAAATATAATCATGATACATAATCTAAAAGAATCAAAAATTCAATTCGCTAATCAAGTTAATAATGATTACCCTAAGATTTTATCTAATGAGGCGTTAGAATTTATTACAGTACTTCATGAAAATTTTAATGAGAAGCGATTAACCTTACTAAAAAATCGTGAGTTACAGCAAGAAGTATTTGACAGAGGCAACTTTCCGAAATTTCCATCGGAAACCAAAAACATAAGAGAGCGTGATTGGACTGCAGGTAAAATTCCAGAAGATTTATTGGATAGACGAGTAGAAATTACAGGGCCTGTTGACAGAAAAATGATAATTAACGCTTTAAATTCTGGTGCTAAAACTTTTATGGCCGATTTAGAAGATAGTAATTCGCCAACTTGGAACAATAGTATTCAAGGTCAACAAAACTTAATTGATGCAAATAAAAAGACAATTACATTTGAAAACATAAAAAAGGGGAAATCATATAAACTAAATAACGATACAGCAGTTCTTTTAGTAAGACCAAGAGGTTTGCACCTAAATGAAAGACACTTAAAAATTGACAATGAAGAAGTATCAGGTAGTTTAGTTGATTTTGGATTGTATGTATTTCATAATACTAAATTATTAGTAGACAATAATACAGCCCCATATTTTTATCTGCCAAAACTAGAGCATTATACAGAAGCACGTTGGTGGAATGAAGTTTTTGTATTTTCTCAAAACTATCTTAAAATTCCAAAAGGTACTTTTAAAACCACTGTTTTAGTAGAAACTATCACTGCAAGCTTTCAATTAGATGAAATTATTTTTGAATTAAGAGATCATATTGTAGGCTTAAACTGTGGTCGTTGGGACTATATATTTTCATACATTAAAAAGTTTAGAAATCATAAAAATTTTATTGTCCCAAATAGAGATCAGGTAACAATGGAAACTCCGTTTATGGACGCCTATTCAAAACTAGTGATTCAACGCTGTCACAAACGTGGCATTCTTGCTATTGGTGGTATGGCAGCTCAAATTCCAATTAAAAATAATAAAGAAGCAAATGCAGCAGCATTAGAGAAGGTAAGAAAAGATAAAGAACGTGAAGTTAAAAATGGACATGATGGTACTTGGGTTGCACATCCAGCTTTGGTAGAAGTTGCCATGAAAGAATTCAATAAATTCATGAAAACGCCAAACCAATTGCATGTTACTCGAGATGATGTTAAAATATCTGAACAAGACCTTGTTGAAATTCCAAAAGGTACTGTTACAGAAGTTGGAATTAGGAAAAATATTAATGTTGGCATTCTATATCTAGAAGCATGGTTGCGAGGCCATGGAGCTGTCGCTCTTTATAATTTAATGGAAGATGCCGCTACAGCAGAAATTTCTAGAACTCAACTATGGCAATGGTTAAAAAACGAAGTTCAATTAGCCGATGGAAGAAAATTTAATCTAGTGTTGTATAAGAAATTATTTGATGAGGAAGTTGAAAAAATCACTTCTTCTATAGAAGCAACTAGTGAAAACAATAAGTTTAATCTAGCATTTAAACTCTTTAATAAGTTAGTAGTTTCAGAAACATTTGAAGAGTTTTTAACACTACCAGCTTATCAATTTATATAAAAACAATCCTGCGATTGCGGTAACAATCAACAGGATCTAATTATTAATAATAAATAACGTAACACAAAATTATGAAAAATTTATCACAAAACAATTATCAGTCTGCATTACAAAATGTAAAAAACCTAAAAGAAAAATATGGAGAATCTTGGCATTCAATTAATAATAATACTACTGCTAGAATGGTTACTCAAAATCGTTTTAAAACAGGTTTAGATATCGCAAAGTATACAGCAGATATTATGAGAAAAGATATGTCTGAATATGACGCAGACGCGTCTAAATACACACAATCTCTAGGTTGTTGGCATGGTTTTATAGCACAACAAAAAATGATTTCAGTTAAAAAACATCATAAGACAACCAATAAAAAATACTTATACCTTTCTGGATGGATGGTAGCTGCTTTACGGTCAGAATTCGGGCCATTACCTGATCAATCTATGCACGAAAAAACGGCTGTTCCGTCTCTTATTGAAGAAATTTATGATTTCTTAAGACAAGCCGATGCAATTGAGTTGAATGATTTATTTAGAAGACTTGAAAACGGTGAAGATGTTCAAAATGAAATTGATAATTTCGAAACACACATAGTACCAATCATTGCAGATATTGATGCTGGTTTTGGTAACGAAGAAGCAACGTACTTATTAGCAAAAAAAATGATTCAAGCTGGTGCTTGTGCAATTCAAATTGAAAATCAAGTTTCTGATGCAAAACAATGTGGGCACCAAGACGGCAAGGTTACTGTTCCGCATGAAGATTTTATTGCAAAAATAAATGCTGTTCGCTATGCTTTTCTAGAATTGGGAATAGATAATGGAATTATCGTTGCAAGAACAGATTCTGAAGGGGCTGGTTTGACCCAAAAACTACCTGTTAGTCAAAACCCTGGAGATTTAGCATCACAATATTTGGCCTTTGTAGAAGCAGAAGAAGTGTCTATAAATGAAGCTCAAGAAGATGATGTGCTTTTAAAAAGAGATGGAAAATTAGTACGACCTATACGATTACCTAACGGATTATATAAGTTTAAAAATGATTCTAATATCGATAGAGTTGTTTTAGATTGTATTACAAGTCTTCAAAATGGAGCTGACCTCTTATGGATTGAAACACCAACTCCAAATGTAAAACAAATTGCTCACATGGTTAATAGAATTAGACAGGTTGTTCCTAATGCTAAATTAGTTTACAACAACTCGCCTTCATTTAATTGGACCTTAAACTTTCGTAAGCAAGTATTCGAAGAAATGCTAGAGGATGGAGAAGATATGTCTGAATATGATCAGAATAACTTAATGGACGCACAATATGACGGTTCTGAATTGTGTTAT
>JAJRPL010000088.1 GCA_024280815.1 Bacteroidota bacterium | reverse complement strand
CCAATCCATTGTACAAATGGTATTTAAAAACCACTCTACTTTTTCTTCATCTCCATTAAAAACTTTTCGATAAACATATTTAGGGTTCCAATCAATTAGAACGCCACCTAAATCGAATATTATGGTATCTATTTTAGTCATGTATTTATTATTTTTTAATGGTCACATACTGTTGTATAAGCCATTTTATGGTTGTTAAAAATTTATTTTTATATCCACTTTAATTTTTTATCAAGTGTTTAGATGCTTCATTGATAGAGATTAAATAAGAACCTTTATTTAATGTACTTATATTGATGGTTTTGCCATCAATTACTTCCAATTGCTTAACTAGACTACCTTTAAGATCATAAATTTTAATTCTATTGATGCCTTTATTTATACCAGTTTTGATAGTGAAAATTCCCTGAGTAGGATTAGGGTATACTACAATTTTCTCTTCTTTACTTTGAGTTGAAATTGCTAATAATTGATCAAAAGAAAAAGATTTTTCAATTAATCCACTTGTTGATAAACTGGCAATATAAATATCTGAGTCATTGACCCAAATACCATCAGTACCTGCAAACTGCCATTGGTGTGAATCATCAATAGTTTCTACCAATACAATATTATTATTATCTAATAATTTGAGTAGCATTACACCACCTCCAATCTTAGGTTGTGCTATAAATGTTTCTCCTCCAATTGTTTTAATTATGGATTGTGATTCCCTAACAATAGGAGGAAGATTATTATTTTTACTTAATACATTTCCGTTTTTATCGATTAGAATACCAAACCCTGTATTATCTGTATGAGTTCCTAAGATTAAAAAATTATCAGAATCTGGAATGGCAGCAACACTATACGTATAATACTCCATATTTGTCTCTATTTTTTTTTCAGCAACAGAAAAATTGTCAGTCATAGGGTTTAATATACTTATCATAAGGTCAGAGTAAGTTTCATTGTCAACAAACCGTTGCCAGGTCATGCAAGCATAATTGTTAGAGCCTTCTACCCACGGCCACCAATCTCTAGTAGTATTACCAACCGCTATATTTTTTTGGAATAAGAAATTTCCATTAGAATCATAGATTGCAGCATAGATATCATCTCCAGAGCCCAAATTATCAACACCTCCACCTTCTACCCACTCTTCAGAATAAAAGATAACAAAACGATTCCCTACCGCTGCCACATGACCTGAATGTCCCCCTGCAACAGGAACAACTTGAGGGTAAGATTTAGTTGTAGTACTAAAATCACTATTATAAACACCATAACGCTGTTCTAAAACACTTGTCGGATTCCAGCCATCTTCTATAGTAATCATAATTTTACCATTAGAAGTAATCGCTGTACTTGCTGGCTCTTGAGCTTCATCTCTTGATATAATTTTTACAGGATTAATGTGTGGTTGATTTGGATCGATAAAGGAATAATAAACATCATGTTCCCATTCATTACTGTTTGTTACATTTAATGGTGCTCCAGAACTTGACCAGACCAAAGCATATTGACCTGAAGATAGAGGAATAAAATCTATACCATGCTGAAAGGCTCTGTCATCATCAATACTTCCTTGAGCTTCTGAGTTAAATGTAAAAAAGCATAATAGGCAAAATAAAATTAGAGAATTGGTACTAAAACAATTAACTTTTTTTTTCATAATCATTTATTTTAATACAACATTCTTGGCTATTTCTGTTGTCCAGCAGTCATCAAAAAAGATTTTAAGAAACCGTCAATATCTCCATTCATCACAGCGTCAACATTACCTGTTTCATGTGCAGTTCTAACATCTTTTATCAATTTATAAGGATGCATTACGTAGTTTCTAATTTGACTTCCCCATTCATTTTTCATTTTTCCAGCTTCAATATTAGCTCTTGCTTCCTGCTGTTTTTTAAGCTCAATTTCATACAATTGAGATTTTAACATCTTTAAAGCTGTTGCTCTATTCTCATGTTGAGACCTTGAATTAGAGCATGATATTTGAATACCAGTAGGTTTGTGAGTCAATTGTACTTTTGTTTCAACTTTATTAACGTTTTGTCCTCCCGCTCCACTAGATCTAGCTCTGGTAATCTCAATGTCGGCAGGGTTTACTTCAATTTCTATTGAGTCATCCGCTAACGGATACACATAAACAGAAGCAAACGAAGTATGTCGTTTGGCATTGCTGTCAAATGGCGAGATTCTTACGAGTCTATGCACTCCATTTTCGCCTTTTAACCATCCGAAAGCATAATCGCCTTCAAATTCTAAAGTAACTGTTTTAACTCCAGCATCACCACCACTTTGATAGTTGAGTTCTTTAATTTTATAGCCTCTTTTTTCAGCCCACATCATATACATACGCATAAGCATTTCAGCCCAATCACAACTTTCAGTTCCTCCCGCTCCAGCTGTAATTTGTAGTACAGCACTTAGACTATCTCCTTCATCAGAAAGCATATTTCTAAACTCAATATCCTCTAAAAAGAGAATCGTTTTATCATAATGCTCTTGAAGTTCTTGTTCTGAAACTTCATCTTCTTTATAGAAATCATAAAATACATTCAGGTCTTCATTTAATAAAATGACAGCATTGTAATCTTCAACCCATTTCTTTTTAAAACGAATGGCTTTCATCAGTATTTCTGCCTCTTTAGGCTTGTTCCAAAAATCAGGATTAGAAGCAATTTCTTCTTCATTGGTAATTTCAATCAACTTTTGCTCTATGTGTAAGTAGCCTTTAAGCTTTTCTATACGTTCTGAAATGTCTTTTAAAGTTTCTTGTGTAATCATCTAAAGCAAAAATACGGTTAATTATTGATGAAAAATAAAATAGATATAAAATAGGATATAAATTCTTAATTTTCTTTTTAAATTGGCTACCATTTATCATAAACCTTTTTATAATGAAACAATTCAACTTTTTTCTTATCGCTTTTCTTTGTTTTCAAATGGGATATTCACAATTCTTTAAAGATCAAAAAGGAATTGACAAATATACTGGATTTATCACTTTTTATTATGATGTAAATGAAGATAAAATTTACCTGGAAATCAAAAAATTAAATCATAAATTCTTATATGTAAATGCTTTGTCTGAAGGAATAGGTTCTAATGATATCGGCTTAGATAGAGGTCAATTAGGAAATGGTGTTGTTGTGTATTTTAAAAAAGCTGGAAATAAAATTTTATTGAT
>JAJRPL010000087.1 GCA_024280815.1 Bacteroidota bacterium | reverse complement strand
TTATATGGGAATTGAGATAAACACCAATGGTAAGTTTGAAATTTATGGTACATATATTGTGAATGAAGGTATTTATGAATTTAGAAATATAATTAATAAAGATTTTGATGTACAACCTGGAGGCTCTGTTACTTGGAATGGTAGCCCTTTTGATGCCTTTTTAAACATTAATACCATATACAAGACTAAAGCCAATCCTTCGGTATTGTTAGATAATTCATCTATAAGGTCTAAAAGAAAAATTGATGTGAATTTAGTAGCCAAAATAACGGGTCAATTGTTAAATTCTGATATAGATTTTGATGTCGAATTGCCTAACCAAAGCTCAACTACAAAGTCTGAATTAGATTTTAAATTAAGTAATGAAGATGCTAAAATGACACAATTTTTTTCATTATTAATTTCGAATTCTTTTATGCCACTAAATGAGGGGAATTTGAATTTTGATGGCAATGCTGCGTTATATGGGACAATATCAGAAAAAATAAATAATATACTTTCAGGTGTTTTGAAGACAAAAGGTGATAAGTTTCAATTAGGGTTAACCTATGACTTGGTTAGTAAAGAAGATGTAAGAACGTATGATTTAAACGATCAAGTTGGAGTTTCATTTTCAAGCACTATTGCTGACAGAGTCATTATAAATGGTAAAGTTGGTGTGCCTGTAGGTTCAAGCACACAAAATAATGTCGTAGGTGAAGTAGAGGTGGTATTGCCTATTAATAAAGAAGGTACACTTGTCGCTAAGGGATATACAAAGCAAAATGATATTGAATATGATGTGTCAGATGTTGAAGGATATACTAGTGGTGTTGGTCTGTCTTGGCGTGTTGATTTTGATAATAGTAAAGAATTACTTGATAAATTATTTAGGAGAAAACAGAAAAAAAAGAAGAATAAAAGGATTAATGACAGTTTGAAAGAAGTTGAAAAATTGATAAATTTTACTGCAAAAAAGAAAGATTCTGTTAAAAAAAAATAGAATAATTGTTTTTTTTTCCACCTTATTCCAAAAAAATCCATGAATAAAAATTCTACTTATTCAATAAATTTGGTGTCAAAATAACGATAACGATTTCGTATAAAAATTTTAAAAAGCAAATAAATTCGCTTAATTTTCCTTAAATTTACATGACTTTTTAAAAGAGTAGATTAATGAGACCTACAATTAAAAAAATTGCTGTAATAACTTCAGGAGGTGATGCACCAGGTATGAATGCTGCTTTGCGTGCAGTAGCAAGATCTTGTGCGTATTACAAGATTGAATGCATAGGTTTTTACAGAGGTTATCAAGGTATGATTGAAGGCGATTATACCGAATTAACTGCACGTAGTGTAAAGAACATTATAGGTAAAGGAGGTACAATATTAAAATCTGCACGGTCTGATGAATTTAGAACCAAAGAAGGTAGAAAAAAAGCCTATGATAATTTAAAAAAAATAAACGTTGATGGTTTAATTTTAATTGGAGGAGATGGTACCTTTGCGGGAGGGGTTACCTTCGGTAAAGAATATAAAATTCCTTTTATAGGTATTCCGGGCACTATAGACAATGATATTGCGGGTACAAATTTCACAATTGGTTATGATACTGCATTAAATACAGTTGTTGAATCTATAGATAAAATTAGAGATACAGCAAGTTCACATAATCGATTATTCTTTATAGAAGTTATGGGTAGAGACGCTGGTTTTATAGCCTTAAATGCAGGTGTTGGAGCCGGTGCTGAAGAGATTTTATTACCAGAAGAAGATTTAGGTTTAGACAGATTGTTAGAATCATTACAAAAGAGTAAGCAGCGTGGAAAATCATCAAGCATAGTTGTAGTCTCTGAAGGAGATAAAATTGGGAAAAATGTTTTTGAATTGGCAGAATATGTTAATGAAAACTTACCTGAGTATGAAGTGAGAGTTTCCGTTTTAGGTCATATGCAAAGAGGAGGTAGTCCTAGTTGTTTTGATAGAGTTCTGGCAAGTAGAATGGGGGTTAAAGCAGTTGAAAGTTTATTAGAAGGCAAAGCTGATGTTATGGTCGGGCTTGTAAAAGATAAAATTATTACTTCAAGTATTGAAGAGGCAATAAAATCATCACACAGTATAAATAAAGAATTATTAAGAATATCTGATATATTATCAGTATAAATAACTATAAATTATGATTAAAATAGGAATTAACGGTTTTGGTAGAATAGGAAGGTTAGCGTTTAGAATAGCTTCAGAAAGAGAAAATGTTCAAGTAGTTGGTATTAATGACTTGTTAGATGTTGATTATTTAGCATACATGCTAAAGTATGATTCAGTTCATGGTCAATTTAAAGGTGATGTTGAAGTAAAGAACGGTAAATTAGTAGTAAACGGTAATGAAATTAGAATTTCTGCTGAACGTAATCCTGAAGATTTAAAATGGGATGAAATTGGTGCAGAGTATGTTATTGAAGCAACGGGTATTTTTAAAAGTAAAGAACAAGCAGGAAGACACATTGCTGCTGGTGCAAAAAAAGTTATTATTTCAGCACCTTCTGCTGATGCACCAATGTTTGTAATGGGAGTTAATCATAAAGAATTAAAAGCTGATGAGGCTGTATTTTCAAATGCTTCTTGTACAACAAACTGTTTAGCTCCGTTAGCTAAAGTATTGCATGATAATTTTGGGATTTCTGACGGTTTAATGACAACTATCCATGCTACAACAGCAACTCAAAAAACAGTAGATGGTCCTTCTATGAAAGACTGGAGAGGTGGTAGAGCTGCAATTCATAATATTATTCCGTCTTCAACTGGTGCAGCAAAAGCTGTAGGAAAAGTAATTCCTTCTTTAAACGGAAAGTTAACAGGTATGTCATTTAGAGTTCCAACTATGGATGTTTCGGTTGTTGATTTGACAGTTAGACTCGAAAAAAGTGCTACGTATGAAGAAGTTTGTAAAGTAATGAAAGATGCTTCAGAAGGAGAGCTTAAAGGAATTTTAGGATATACTGAAGATTTAGTAGTTTCTCAAGATTTTGTTGGCGAAACTAGAACTTCTGTTTTTGATGCAAATGCAGGAATTGCCTTAACTGATAACTTTATCAAGGTAGTTTCTTGGTATGATAATGAGTATGGGTATTCAACAAAAATAATTGACTTACTAGAATATTCAGCTTCATTATAAAAGAACATATAAATTTGTATATTTATCCCGATGTTTCGGGACTGCTAGGCAGGATTATATAGAAAATAATGACGTAACAAATCCCGATTAAAATCGGGATTTGTTATTTTAAAAACTCATGTCTGAATTAAACACTTTACTTACATTTATAGGAGCAACAGCATTATTGGCAATCTCACCAGGTCCTGATAATATTTTTGTATTGATACAGAGTATTACCAATGGAGTAAAATACGGTTTAGCAACAGTTTTTGGTTTAATTTCAGGTTGTTTGGTGCATACTTCATTAGTGGCGTTTGGTGTTTCAGCACTAATTAAAGAAAATGAACACGTATTTTTAGGTTTGAAAGTCTTTGGAGCAACTTACTTAATTTATTTAGCTTATAAAGTATTCAGAAGTCCATCAGAGTTGTCTTTAAGTTCTGATAGAGAGTTAAAAAAGAATACAGTGCAATTATTCAAACAAGGATTTATTATGAATGTATTGAACCCAAAAGTTTCTA
>JAJRPL010000086.1 GCA_024280815.1 Bacteroidota bacterium | reverse complement strand
TTAATAAATAGTATATTTGTATGTCAACCCATGTTATAAACTTTAAAATAAGCTACTTATGGCTAAATTTGGTGAATTAATTGGTTCAAGTATTCCAACGCTAATAGATTTTTATGCAGATTGGAATGAAAATAATTCAAAACTTCATAATACATTGAGAGATGTTGCTATTGCTTTAGGTGATAAAGCTAAAGTTATTAAAATTGATATTGATAAAAATGAAGTTTTAGCAAATGCATTGCGTATTAAAGGAAATCCGACCTTTATTATCTACAAGGGTGGTGAAATGAAATGGCGTCAATCTGGTGAACAAGATGCGGGTACTTTGATAAGCTTGGTACAACAGTATGTGTAGAATCTTCTTTGTAAAAAAAAATTAGATGAAAGTTGTTAATAAAAAATCATTTAAAATATTTGTTAAAATATTAAGTATTATTACAATTGGGATGTTTCTATATCTTATTTTTAACCAAGCTATGGAAGGATTGTTTCATCCGAGGTGATTTTTAAGTCTTGTCATTCTTGCGGAGGCAGGAATCCAGTTTAATTTCTTACACATTTCACTCTGAATGACAATTAAACGATCTTATTAAAAGCATATCCTTTTTCACGATAATATTCTAAAACTTTAGGTAGTACAATTTGAAGTTTATCAAATGCTTTTATACTGTCGTGAAATACAATGACACTTCCTTTTTCTGTATTTTTCAGTACATTGGTTAGACATTTTTCAGGAGTAATTTCTGAATCAAAATCGCCACTTAAGACAGACCACATCACAATTTTATAGTTATTTTTTAGTAATGATTTGGTTTGCGAAGGTTTGATTTTTCCGTACGGAGGTCTAAAAAGTTTCGGGTTTCGGGTTCCTTGTGGAGAAGTTTGGAAACCACCAATGGTTTTTTCTGTTTTTAAAATAGAATTTAAATATACATTATTAGATGTTTTCCAACCTTTTTCATGATTGTAAGTGTGATTACCTATAGCGTGACCTTGTTCTGTGATTTGCTGAAAAATTTCAGGATGCTGCTCTATATTTTTTCCAATACAAAAAAAAGTAGCTTTTGCATTGTATTTTTTAAGTGTGTCTAAAACCCAATTGGTTATTTCTGGTGTTGGTCCGTCATCAAAAGTGAGATAAATACTTTTCTCTTTAGAAGAAAAACTCCAAATTTGACTCTGAAATAATTTCGGAATCAGATTTGGAGTTTTTGCTAGATAACTTTTCATTTTAATTCATATAAATCCCCTCTCCTTTGGAGAGGGTTAGGGAGAGGAATTTACTCACTACCTAAAACGCCTTCTAAAGATTTTATAGATTCTATATATCCTCTTTTTAACTTTGTTGCAAACTCTTCATCAAATTCATCAGCCATACTCACTACATTATTATACATCATTAAAGTACCTTCTATATCAGTATAATGTTGAGCGACATCTGAATCATCAAAAGTTTCATAATATTCAATTCTATCTTGAAAAATTTCTATAAGTGTGTTGGCAACTTTTCTTGCTTTTTCCTTTTTATTGATTTGATAGTAATTGTCAATATAGCCTAATATTAATCCGTAATGATCGTAACGTTTAATAGGCATTTTATTGATAGATAAATCTAATATTTCTTCAGCTTTATCCTTCTTACCTTCTTTTATTAAGGCTTCAGACAATCTAATTAAACTGTTTCTGAATGAAATTCCGTTTTTACGAGTTTCAACATCCACATAAATAGCATCACTATTGCTATTGGTCCAATCCCATTTTTTAACATTATTGTACATCGTTTCAGTATCAATTCTACCCAAATCTAACACACTTCTAGATCTTCCGTTTTCATCAGTACTTGAGGTTCTAATAGGTACAAATTTATAAGCCAAGCCATCCAATTGTAAATAGTCTTTTAACCAGATATATTCTTCATCTGCATAAGCACCGCCCGTAAAATAAATAGGTCTTTCCCAATTATTATTCGCCAACATATCTAACATTAGTATGCGATGTTTTTGCAAGCCTAATTCATCTATTTTAATATCAATATAAGGCACTATGTTAGCCGTATCTTTTATAGAAACAATCTTATTTCTAAGTACAGCTTTTTTGTCTATTGTGATTCTAATTTTATTGGTAGGGTAATATTTTTCAGGGATACCATCCTCATCTAAATCGAGAAACGTTCTTTTGTCATCACTGGCGATCCAATTCATAAAAGATTTAATATCCATCACCTTGTCTTTAAAAGCAGGATTCGGAATATGATACACCACATCTAAAGAGCCAGTTCTGTATTGTTCATGCGTCAGTTGACCTGGTATTGGATCTGCCTCATAAGTTTTTCGCCTTTGCTGATCAATATACCAATCGGTTGCAAATAAACTGGTATTTACCAATTTAATATCTGTTCTATAATTTTCAACCTCTTGCATATACCACAGCGGAAAGGTGTCATTATCACCAATAGTAAACATAATAGCATTGTCTTGGCAAGAATCTAAATAGGCTTTTGCATTATTACGCGTAGCGTATTTGTTAGAACGATCATGATCGTCCCAGTTTTCTGATGCCATTAAAGTTGGTACGGCCAGTAAGCACAAAGCAGTTGTGGTAATTGCCAAAGTTTTCGGATTAATCTTGTCTTTAAATTGCTGATACAATGCCAGTACACCAAAACCTATCCAAATAGCAAAAACATAAAAGGAGCCAACCACAGCATAATCACGTTCACGAGGTTCAAAGGGCTTGGGATTGGTATAAAAAATAATTGCCAATCCTGTAAAAGCAAAAAATAAAAAGAGGATATAGGCATTCTTTTTATCAAATTTAACATGAAATAACAAGCCTATAATCCCTAAAATTAATGGAAGAAAATAATAGGTATTTCTACCTTTATTGTTTTTCATTTCATCGGGCAAATTGTCTTGTGACCCCAAACGCATTTCATCAATAAAGGTGATACCACTTAGCCAATTGCCATGGGTGTCTAGATTACCTTGAACATCATCTTGACGACCAACAAAATTCCACATAAAATACCTGCCGTACATGTATCCAAATTGAAATTGAAGCATAAAACTAAGGTTTTCACCAAAAGTAGGTCGGCGTTTGCTTGTGGGTGAAATACCAGCTATTGATTTATAATTTGCAACAATACTAGGATTAGGATCTACCATTCTTGGTATAAAACCTTTGTGTTTATCCGTATAATTTATCCGTGTGTTTTTATAGTTATTTACAATAATGTATTTACCAGATTTTTCGTCCTTTTCATATTTTGGCTTGTCGTCACTGTAAGGATCACTCTTGTCTTGTTCTCTAGTTTCAGAATAATAAGAGCCGTAAAAAACATTGGCATCACCATATTGTTCACGGTTATAGTAAGCTAATAACTCTCTTGCACTTGAAGGATTATTCTCGTTAATAGTAGTGTTTGCATTGGCTCTAATAGGTAGCATTACCCATGAAGAGAAGCCGATCATCACAAATAGTAAACATAAAATAATGAGGTTGGCATTTATTAAATTTTTCTTTCGGGTATATTTTATTGCGAAATAAAATATAGCAATTAAAACCAGACCAGCAATGATGCTTCCTGAGTTAAAAGGCATGCCCATAGAGTTTACAAAAAATAATTCAGAGGCACTAAAAAAGACTAAAGTATAAGGGAATAAAAACTTAAATACAAATGCCAATATCAAAATGGCAACTATATTAGCTATAATGAACTTTTTAGAAGTAATATCTTCATATCTTTTATAGAAGTAAATAAATACAATAGCAGGTATTACTAGTAATGAAAGAATGTGAACGCCAAAAGAGAGTCCAACAACAAATGCAATGAGTAATAACCATTTATGACCTCTAGGGTTGTCCATTTCACTTTCCCAACGTAAGCCTAACCAAAATAATAAAGCCATTAAAAATGAAGACATGGCATACACTTCAGCTTCTACAGCACTGTACCAAAAACTGTCAGAAAATGTATAAGCCAATGCACCAACCAAACCACTACCTAATATAGCAATTGAATTGCCTAAGTTTAGGTTTTCAGTTTCTTTTACAATCATTTTTTTTGCTAAAATGGTAATGGTCCAAAATAGAAAGAGAATTGTAAATGCACTTGCTACTGCCGACATCATATTTGTCATTTTGGCTATTTGAGAAGCGTCAGTAGTAAACATTGCGAAAAATGCACCCAATATTTGAAAAAGCGGAGCTCCAGGAGGGTGACCAACTTCTAATTTTACTGATGTAGCGATGTATTCTCCTACATCCCAATAACTTACTGTGGGTTCTACCGTTAGCGTGTAAGTTATTAATGCAATTGTAAAAGTTGCCCATCCTAAAATGGTATTCCACTTTTTATAATTGAAAATTTCTGATGTCATGTTTTTGATGTGCTTTCAAACCATTTTGTATTATCGAATACGATATATAGGTTTATTTACTGGGGCGAATTTACTAAATAAAAATTGAATATTCTTAGTGATATATAGGAGTTGAAAAGAATAGATATTAAAACTTTGTTAAAGTTGACTATAAATTCTTTTCAAAAAGTTTGTGGGATTAAAACTTTACTTTAAATTTGCACCCTTCTTAGAAAAAATATTAGAAGAATATTGTCCCATGGTGTAATTGGTAACACACCGGTTTTTGGTACCGACATTCAAGGTTCGAGTCCTTGTGGGACAACAGAGTTGATTAAATGCTCCTTTTTTAAGGAGCATTTTTGTTTTGAAAAAACAACAAGGGCGAGAAGTTTATGCTGAGTAGCGTAGCGGATTCGGTAAGTCCTTGTGGGACAATAGAGTTGGTTAAATGTTCCTTTTTTAGGGAGCATTTTTTTGTTAAAGATTATTATTTTAAGTAGTCTCTCTAATAATTAAATTTGTTTCAATCACTTTAGTTTTAAATTCAGCAGATTTATTATTTAATCTTTCAATAAGTGTTTCGACAGATTTTTTACCAATATCAAAAGCATTTTGATCGATGGTAGTTAAGCTAGGATAAGATAATCTTGAGATTTTATCATCAGCAAATCCGATAATTGCAATATCCTTAGGGACGCTATACCCTTTTTGATGTGCTACTTTTAAGGCCGTAGTAGCAGAGACATTATCAGTAGTTAGTATACCGTCAATATTCTTGTTTTTTTCAAATAATGAAGAGATGGCAGTTTCGTATTCTGCTTTGCTATGAATATTGACAATAAGCTTTTTATTTTTGTAACTCGTATTATTTTCTAATGCTTTTTTATAGCCATTAGCTCGTTGCTTGCCAATGTTTAAATCAGTTAAAGAACTAATTAGAGCAATTTTTTTACGCCCTTGCTTTATCAAATAGTTGGTCGCATTAAAAGTAGCTTCAAAATCATCAATAATGACTTTGTCACACTTAATTTTATTTGTGACTCTATCAAACATCACTATAGGGTACCCTTGTTGAATGATGTCTTTAAAATGGCTGCTATGTTTTTTGCTTTGTGTTTCTCTAGCAATAGAAAGGATAAAACCATCTACACTACCATCACTCAGTAACTCTAAGCTTTGAAGTTCTTTTTTATATTTATTATTAGACAAGCAAATAATAATTTGATAGTCATTTTTATTGGCTTCATCTTCTATACCCAATAAAACTTTAGAGAAAAAATAATTTAAAATATTAGGTATAATTACGCCGATGGTTTTGGTTTGGCTATTTTTTAAGCTTAAAGCCATTCTGTTAGGGCGGTAATGGCGTTTTTTTGCAAGAGCTTTAACTCTAGCAATTGTTTTTTCATTTATTTCATAACTATTTTTTAAAGCTTTTGATACTGTCGAAATAGATAAATTCAGCTCTTTTGCCAATTGCTTTAAAGTAGTTTTGTTAATCATAAAGGAGGTTACAACTTAATATTTCATCCAAAAGTAATAAAATACATGCATTAAAACCTGATTTCTACAATAGATTATGAATTATAGAAATCAGATTTTTTTTTGGACTTAAATATCTAGCCAAATCATAGTTGAAAACAAAGTGGCGTTCTTTTATATTTTAAAAGTAATTACAGGCCTTAAAGCGTGGTTTGCCAATTCTTTACTAATGCTTTCATTAAATAGTTGAGATAAACCACTTCTACCATGAGTATTAATGGCAATAATATCAGCATTAATATTCTTACCAAAATTTAAAATACCTTCTTCAATAGTTGTGTCATTGTAGGTGTTTAAGGTGTAATTTTTAATTTTCGAATCAATAAGAAAATTATTTAGACGATTATTTGTGGCTTGAGTCGTTTTAAAGTTATGAGGTGTATTGACATATAGTAAATGTAATTTTGCTTTAAAAAGGTTTGCAAAAGCAATTACATTTTGAAAAGATTTTCTACTTTTTGCACCAAAATCTGAAGCAAAAATAATATCGTTAATCTCAAACTTTTTAACATCTTGTTTAATTACCAAAACAGGTATTTTAGAATGTCTAACTACTTTTTCTGTGTTAGAACCTACTAACATTTCTTTTAATCCAGTAGCTCCTTGAGAGCCCATT
>JAJRPL010000085.1 GCA_024280815.1 Bacteroidota bacterium | reverse complement strand
AACCCTTTTTAAAGAAAGAAAAACCTCCAAATAAAATCAAACAAGGGGTTCTTTTTGACTTTTGTTGATTTTTTAAGATGGATTGTAGTAAAATCAATACTTTTGTTTTGTTCTAAAATTTATTTAGGACGGGATTGATATAGAATTACAAAATTTTGATAATTTTGATAGAACTAGTAATTTTGAAAAAGAGTTAGTGCTTGAATCTCTACATATTCCAAGAAATGTTGAAGAATCACATAGATGGAAGGTAAGCTACTATTTAAAATTATTTCCAGAATGGAGTTTTTTATTAGAAATGAAAAATGATAAAGTTATCACGATTTTAACAGATAGTTAATAGTATGTAATAAAAAAACCAAATGTTTAATTTAAGGCCTATTAATAAACGAATAATACAAGGTATTGAATATAATGGATGGGAAATACACCGTTCAATTCATCAAAACAGCAAAGTTTTAAAGTTAAACTCTTTCCAGAGATTCAGGTATGGTACTCCAACATGGATTTATTCAGTTAGTTTTTCCACATTTGGGAGAGGAAGTCGTTATATATATAAAAGGTATTATGATGAATAATATAGATAGTTTAGTTTTACCAGCCCTATTACTTGATGTTAATAAAGATATAATTGATATTGTAATAAGAAAAGAGCATTTGAAAATTTCAACGAAACTTGGGTTGAAAAAGAATATTTTGAAAGACACTTTAGTTTTTGATTCTAACAATAAAGTCTATAACATAATAGATGTTAAAAATTTAGGTCTTAAAAATTCTTTCTGGAAATTTGAATTTTTTAACCCAATGTATATCGTTGATTTAGTTTTAGAAGATAAAAAATACAATTTTCAGGAATTCAAACTGAAATTAATTGAAATTTTGAATAAAGAGAGTTCTGTTTGGGGTGATTACCCGTTTAAAAAAAGTCTAATTAAAGAAATTAATAAATCTAGTTATATAAAAGAAGTTATTGAATGTTTTACAGCTATAGAAGCATAACTTTATCGGTAACCATTTTTGAAGGTGAAGAGCATAAAACTTGGAATTTAAATAAATTTAGCAGTCATGCTAAACATATGCGTTGGAGTCATGGGAATGCTTATCCAAGTTTAAGATTAAAAAAAGTACCATATTGGAGATTCGCTTATCCGATTAAAGCTACTCCATCATGGTTTAAGGCTAGTATAATATCTGGAGGACTGAGAGGTTATAATATTTTTAAAACGGATGATGAGAACTAGAATTCATTTTCCGGCACTATTTATACATAATAATACTTGTGATATTAATGCAATAAAAGCGACTGATATGGTTGCAGATATTCGTTTTTTAGAAGATGAAAATCATATTGAAAAATATGAAAAGAATGTTATCATTGTTGATAGTATTGGTAATTTATTCCATCAAATTGGGATACAACAAATTGGTAAGATAAATTTATGGTTAAGTATTTGGTACGTAGGAAAAATTGTAAAAATAGAACCGATATTAAAAGAAAAACAAGAATATATTACGTTACCTGAGCTTAAAACTATAGTAATGGAAACCATTAATAAAAAACCAAAAAAATGGCTATCTTTGGGTTCTATAAACATTATTCAAGAGTATCTTTATGAAGCAAATTCTTATATTGAAATAATGCGTATTTTTAATACAAAAATTTAATGTATAGTATTGAAGATGGCGATAATTGGTCTGCTGCCTTTCATGCCACTATGTTTGTTTCTGATGCTTTTTTGGCAAATTCTATACGGAAAGGGCTAGGTAAAGCAATAATGAGTAAAGGTTTATATGGCGGCACAAAAAATTATTTTGGTATTGGTATGTCTCATTCTTATGGAGCAAGTGTATCGAGATGGAAAAAGTTAGGTATCTCAATGGGTAGTGGTGGCTCAAAAGGCCATTGGATGTTTACACAGAAACTAATGGAACAATACACTTGGTTAAAGCCAATTGGCAACCAAACTTGGAATTTAAAGAAATTTAGCAGTCATGCTAAACATATGCGTTGGGGTCATGGGCAAACGTATTATAGGAAAGGTTATGCTTATTGGAGGTTTGCCTATCCAGTAATGGCAACACCGTCATGGCTTAAAGCAGGTGTTGTATCAGGTGGTTTTCGAGGAATTCAAAGCTACAATAGAGATGATTAATTTAAAATTTAGCTATCCAATTTTTGTTTTTAAAAAAGGTGATAAAAATTTGTATGCATCTGATAAAAAGGACAAATTAGAAGTTTATTCAAAAGAGGGCGGAAAATTTTATAAAGAATTAAAGGTTATTGACTCTAATGGCTATGTATATATAATGTCTAGTAGTTCAATTAAAGGGAAAGCATCTATTTGGGACAGTATTAAACACTTACAACCCATGTATGAGATGGATTTAGTATTTGAAAAGATTGATGAAATAACATTGAAAGATTTAAAAATAAAAGCTATGAATCAAGTAAAGCTAAAGCCAAAATTTTGGTTACCGATTGACACAGTAGAAGGCATACAAGAAATGGTTGACAAAGCTAAAACATTTAAGGAACTGATTTTGATTTTTAAATAATTGAATGAAAACAGGTATTACATACAAATATAGACCAATTACAAAGGTAGAAATAGAATCTTTAAAAACTAGAAAATCAAGTTTTATGGATAGAGTTGAAAGTTTTGGAATCAAATTAATAGGTTTTTACTTAGTACAATTT